>NZ_QJUE01000002.1:600000-779354 GCF_003208055.1 Prochlorococcus marinus XMU1408 | reverse complement strand
GAACGGTCGCCTTGCGATGATGGGCTTCTTTGCAGCAGTCATTAACTACGGAATAACAGGCTGGATCATTCCAGGAATTGTTTAATTCTGATTTTTAAAATCTAATATCTAAAAAAAGGCCTCTTCTCTGTCATTACGGAATTGGCTTTTTTTAATGGTTTTTTGTTTGATTAGGGCGTGATTAACGCAATGTCAATTAATTCAGTAATATTGATGATTATCAACTGGATGTAGTTATTACTATTTGATTTTTGTATCTAGGATCAATATATCTTCTTCTTTGCAACTACCATTAAGCCATTCTCTAAACTCTTGAGCAATTGCTAGTCTTTCCCTTTTAGGAGCTTTTGGGCTCTAATTAAGAGCAATGTCATTGAATCTGCAATCAGCTCTTCAACATTTGGCTTTTCTTGCATTATGACTATTAACTGTTTCTCTTTTAAATTATCTATCTTGCTCAATGATTACTTCAGACGTAAGGATATAAATAGAATTTACGAATACTTAACCATTAAGAAGGAAATATAAATTAGTCGTTCCACAAAGTCATATCTGACTGGCCTGAAGATCTTTGCATCCAAGCTACTTTCCATTTCTCATCAATCTTTTTAAAAATAGAAGTTACTGTAGGGAGGTCATCATTTTGAGTCCCTTTATAAGTAAATTTTGAACCTAGGGTGAAAACGCACATTGCAGCATTTGAACCTAAGAGTTCAAATTTGTGCACCTTTGTGACTTCTGCGCTTTGTAATACAAGATCTCCTGAGGACCACATCTCTTGAAAACCTTTCGCGTCAATGGGATTTCCGCTTGGTCTTATAAATAAAAAGTCGGGGGTTGCATTGTCTAAAAAGAATGATCCCATTCTCTCTGTTGAGGCAAAGGCTTCTAGGATGGACAGGATTTCTTCTTTAGAAGACATTGATCAATTAAAAACAATAAACTAGGATTACAGATCTGCTCAATATTGGATGTTTTCTTTGCCATCTTTTCTTCTTGTGCTGACAATATGATCCAACCCTTTCTATGGAGAAATACTAAAATAATTGATTTTAACAAGAAAATTTAGGCAGCTTGTTCCGATAAGTCATTTGCGAAAAGAGATATAATTTCACCTTTTGGTGTTTTATAAACTCTCTCTACAATTTCGCCTTCAGTAACGATTACTTTAGTATTCATTGAACCTGAGGGCAATGTCTTAATAGCTGGTACTAGAGCTTCTTTTAAATCTGGGAACTGATCCAAATCCTTGAAGTCTTTAATTTTCTTCTTGGCAACCATTCCAATAAATAAGTCGAAGTTATTAGTTTTTTAACTAACTTTTCTCCACTCGTAAAGAGCTTGTGTAGCTAATCAGCTCTTTATAGGACTAACGTGAAAAATTAGATATGGTTTTTGGATTAGGAATTGCTTTTTTAAGCTTGTTTTCATTGTTTTCAAAATGGTTCTACCTAATGTCCAAAATCAATACCATTGCAGTATTAAAAGTAGTTATCCAAAAATTACTTGTTGTGGTGGAAATATCATTCTTCAATCTTATTGAGTCGAAAAACAATCGCGAATGATCAATTGATTTTATCCATCAAAAAAAAGTGCTCTGTTGTACTAAGAATAATTTTTCCCTTTCAGTGTCTCTGTTAATTTCTACTTCTTTTTTTTATTATCAATTCTCTTTAAGAGATATTATATTAATTTATATTTTTTGACCTATAGATATGATTATGAACATTTTTCCAAAGAAAATAATGCTTTTAGGTAGCGGAGAGTTAGGGAAAGAGGTGGCAATCGCAGCAAAAAGATTAGGTTGTTATGTTATTGCATGTGACAGATATAATGATGCGCCAGCCATGCAGATAGCTGATCAAGTTGAAGTATTAAATATGAATAATGGTAGTGAATTAAAAGAAGTGATATCTAAATGTAATCCTGATATAATTATTCCTGAAATTGAGGCTCTTGCAGTAGATGTATTAAAGGAAATCGAACAAAAAATAACAGTAATACCAAATGCTCGAGCTACTGCGATAACTATGAATAGAGATAAAATTAGAGATTTAGCTGCTAACGAATTAAATATAAGAACTGCAAAATTTAGTTATGCGATGAATCAATCCGAGCTTAATTTTCGTGCAGATGCGATTGGTTATCCTTTATTAATTAAGCCAGTTATGAGTTCTTCAGGTAAAGGACAAAGCTTAGTTAATAATAAAAATGATTTAGTCCAGGCTTGGGATTTGGCTATTGAAAAATCAAGAGGTAAATCAAATAAAATTATATTAGAGGAATTTATTGATTTTGATTTAGAAATTACTTTATTAACTATTAGACAATTTAATGGTAAAACATTATTTTGTGAACCGATAGGACACGAGCAAAAGAATGGAGATTATCAATGTAGTTGGCAACCAGCTACATTAACTGAAAGTGTTTTAGATAAGGCTAAAAAGATAGCCAAATGTGTCACTGATAATCTTGGTGGAGTTGGTTTGTTTGGCGTTGAATTTTTTATTAAGGGTGAGGAGGTGATTTTTTCAGAGCTGTCACCAAGACCACATGACACAGGCTTAGTAACTTTGATTAGTCAAAATTTAAATGAGTTTGAATTACACCTTAGGGCTGTTTTAGGTATCCCAATTCCAGAAATAGTTTGTCATGAAGCTTCTGCGAGCAGAGTGATTTTGGCTTCCCAGAAAACTTCAAACATAGCTTTTACGGGACTTGAAGATGCCTTAAGTCAACCGAATACAGGTGTATTTATATTTGGCAAGCCGAGCTCTACTGAAGGTCGTCGAATGGGAGTAGCTGTAGCAAATGCAGAAACCATCGATGAGGCAAAAATTAAAGCTGATAAAGCTGCTCAATCAGTCCAATTTATAAATGAATAATTTTAATTCAGATTGTTTATCTGATTTCATTAAGTGCAAGTCGATTTGGTTTCTATTTTTGACTGAGTTAAATTGGAATCCAAGTGCAATTAACCCTCTTGAGTTGGTCCCTGAATCTTTTTGGCCTGAAGTTACGGATCTCTTAATTGAAGCTAGATATATTGGTCAAAGCAGGAATTATTACCTCAAAGAATCTGATAAATATATGGATTATTTAAGTAAAGGTGGTAGGCGTTTAAAAGCGGATTGATAATCATACATACTCTATTAACTACTTACCAACTTCCTGTAGCCCCATAATTGTTAACATCTTTGTAACTGGCCTTGCCTAACAAAAACTAAATTACAATAGATTTATGGGGAAAGAGGATCCAAAACTTCGTTTATTCATGGTTCTTTTGATCAATTTAATAGTGATAGTAGTTTTTAGAAACTGGGTATTAAATAACGAGGCTTTTGTGTGGTTACTGAATGGTTTACCTTCTTGATGTGTTATGGAAGCATTTGATTCAATTTTTCTAAATATTGCTTCATCTGGTTTTAATCCGTTAATTACTTTGACAATTTTTGCCATATTAGGATCCTTTTTTTGTGCTTTAATGACTTATGTAAGAAGAGGGGATAGGGGAAGGTTGGTTTAGTTTAAGAAAGAAAAAGCAGAGGATAAATAATTAACTTTTTTAGTGATTTAAGGGTGCTTTTTAGTAAGAAATGCAACTATTTCGGTTAATACTACTTTATTCACTGTTTTATGTATCACGAGGAACATCGTTTAAAGATAATTTCTGGTATTTTTGATACACGTTCAGCTAAATTTCAAGCTGCAGTAAGACTCGAGACATGGAACGGGGTCTTGAGCACTACGAGAAAGAGCAATGACTGTTCTTACTTACAGAGGCAAAGAGTACCTTCAACATAAAGAAGCTACTCCAAAAAAAGTTGTAGAACTTAGTTACAGAAGTAACGTCTACACATCTAGACAGGCAGAAGCTAAAAAGCAGATGCAAGCATCCTTAACTTACAGAGGTAATACATACCAAAAGTAATTTAAAGGTGATCTAAAAGGGGCATAAATTGCCTCTTTTTTTTATACTTATTTGCCCGATAAATATCTAGCTGAGTAATAGTTTTGGCTCTATGTATTTTTGCCTGAGTTTTATTACTCTGGTTTTATAGGTGGCATCCGATGTAGAAATGATAATGACTCCGAAATAATCACAATGATTACTCAACAGTCATGGCCTAGTTGCAAGCTACCTAAAACTCAAAAGGCACTTGAAGCTATTTATACAATGCTCTGGAAACGACCAAAGGTGTTTAGATGGTATTACAGGTCAAACTAATAGCTTTATTCAAGGGAAACCGAACACGCAACTCACCTAAAAGTTATTGATAATAATAATTTAATCCTTTATTTATTAATGCAAAGATTATTTAAACCTAACAGTAGTGTGTTGACATTGTTCATGTTTTTACCTATTACACCAAGTATTGCAGCTATTACTGTTTTTACACAGTCAGTTTTAAATGACAGAAGTACTGAGGTAACGTCTATTACTCATCATGAACAGCGAGTGATTGATGCTACTGGATATTAATGACTATTTTTCACTTTTAGCTACCAGTAAGACTTATTATATGAATTTATTCATTGCTCATTGAAGCTTTATTTAAAGTCTTATTAAGTTTATCCCGATCTTAGTTTAAATACTCTTTACGTCTTGAGATCAGTAGGTTACAAGTCATAAGTAAAAGCTTTCTCAAAGTATGGTTTTAACGAAAAAGTTTAAGGCCTTTGATGACGCAATTTTAGATCTACATCCTGAGTTAAAAGAGGTTCTTAAACCTAATGATCACTATCCAGAGCTAGAAATTCTTCTAAAAAAAAGATCTGTAAATCTACCTTCTGGTTCCTTGAATACGAGGGTAATTATCAATAATGGAGAAATTGTCGAACGCGTATTCAAGACACCCGTGGGCCAAGTCGTCTCGTTATTTTCAAAACCATCAAATGTAATTCTTGACAAAGTTGCTTAATAAGTGATTTTCAACTAATCATGTTTTTTTAGATGTGAGATTCAAGCTGGAGATGATTTAAACGCCTTTTATTTCTACAGGTCTCTAAACTAAACTTTTTGTGAAATTTACACTATGACTAATAGTGTAGTTAATAACGTCAAGAAAAAATTATGGAAATAGCTGAAGCAATTAAAAAACGAAGGACCATTCATATCTTTTCCAAAAAAAGTGTTCCTAGCGAAGTAATTCAAAAATCAATAGTTGCAGCTAATCAGGCACCCTGCCACAGAAGGACTTTCCCATGGCGTTTTACCAACATTGGGATAAAAAAAAGGGAACTTCTATATCAATTACAGCTGACTCTGAAATTTGGTGATACGTCAATAGATGAATCTAGTTTAAAAAAAATAAAGGAAAAAATGCTTAACCCTTCCCATTTGCTTATTGCCACTCAAGTATGTACTGATAATCAAGCTCAAAAACTCGAAGATTATGCTGCTTGTGCTTGCGCGATTCAAAACCTGTCGCTTTCACTTGTCGCCGATGATGTTGGTTGCAAGTGGTCAACAGGCAAAATCACTAAAGATCCTAATACATATCAAATCGCACAAATAAATTCAAGTGAGGAGGAAATTATTGGTTTTATTTGGATTGGATATGGAAATGAGCCGCCTTTAATCAATAGACCTTTAATTAGTACTATCTATAGAGAGAGGGATTAACCTGTTTTAACTCATAGAAGAGAGATAATGAAACTGATAAGGAAGTGTTGAGGCCACACTGAAAACAATCATCATCATCCCTGTTTTATCTAATCGTGTCATGCTCAAAAATTGTTTTTACAAATTTAATCGAAGGATAGTTTTTGCACGGGCATTTTAGGTAGGGAGACCTAGACATCACTTAGTAATAAATTTCTGAAAAACAAGACCAAAGGGGGGATAAACTTTTCTCATGATCAATATGTGAACTCATAGAAAATATGCCAGATCCTAAATCAGGTCTTTGTCCCTGTTTAAATCCGCTTAATTGCGTTTTTTTTCAAAAAGAATTTGAAGATGTTGACAAGACCTTTGAGCAACTTATTAGGATTGCCCAGGAAATTCCTAGAACCAAAGTTTTAGAGGTTAATGATAAATATTGGAAAGGGGTTTGTCGTAGTTTGATTTTCAGATTTCCAGACGACTTGGAGATTTTAAAAATCGATAAGAAGATTCAAATCAAATCCGCATCAAGATATGGTGGTGGCGATCTTGGAGTTAATGGAACTAGAGTTGGCAAATTGTTAACTGCTTTAGAAAAATCAAATAGTTAGCCACCAAAACTCTCATAAAACAATCAATATGTTGTCGTTGGGAAAAATGCTAGTTATTTTTAAATAACTGTATAAATAAAATGAACAGAGCACAAAAATATTTTTTACATCTTCCAAAGGGGACTCATTTTGAAAAAATCATTGATACAGAATATGGGAAAGAGAATATATATGTAAGCCCAGACGGCAAAAAACATTCAATACCTATGATTCCAGATACAATTACTTGACGAACTTCAACACGTAAAAATTAGCAGTTAGGACAATTGTTTATCCATCTTGTGATTTTGGTTTCTTCATAAATATGACCAGAGGCCTCAACAATAGGCTTTGTTTCCGGACTGATAAAAATGTTATATAAAACATTCTCTGGTCCTTCAAACATAACAGTTGCTCTTTTAGAGTCTCCTATACATTCACCGATATAAAAAGTTTTAACACCCATTTCTTTAAACATCGCCTGCTGCTCTGGGGCATTCATATGAGTGCAATACTCTGAAAAAGTATTACTAAGCTTGAAGTCTAAAACAGTGATTTCAGTTGCCATGGAAAGGGTTAGTGAATATTAGAGGATGTATATGTTTACCATTTTACTTTTGTCCCTACAGACTTTGTTGTTTTCGCTTCCATCGGCTTGGAGGATGTTAGTTAGTTTTTTTATTTATACCGTTAGCGTTTTCGATGTCTTGTAAAAGCCCTTTTGTGGCTTGGTGAAAACCATTTTTCACCAAAAACAATTGTGCTTCATCAAATTTCTGTTGAATTTTTTTTATGTACGGAGTCATCTCATTTGGAGATAAAGACATTTTTTTTAATACTCTTTTTTAAATTTTCTTTTTATACAAAACGATATGAAGTGGCAACTACTACTAAAAAGTAATATTAGTAATAACTACTTACTCAATTAATAGAGAAGGCTAGTAGTTTTGCGTATTGCATCTACAGCTTCTAACGATATAACTAACTCAAGTTGCATTGTTACATTGTCTATCTTTAAGCGCCTAAGCAACAGGTTTTCAGTGAAAAAGTATGACTACAGCAAATGTTATTCAAGATGCGAAATGCAACCTTTACCTAATGAGATTTATCAAGACATTGTTGATTTTCAATCCGATGTGAATAGACCTATAGACATTTCTATTTATCGGGAATTAAAAAAAGAAGCTGCATGAGTTCCTAACTAGATTGTTTTGGTTCTTATTTTCTATGATTCCACTTATCTATTAATAGGGTGTGAATTATCTAACTTTACAATTTGGTTGAATAAGGCTATTAATTTTTTTTCCCTTGAGTTATCGAATGACTGTAGAGTAGTAAGAAAGAAGTAATTAAATTTTTATTGATGGATAGCTTGAAAGCCAAGTCTTTAGCTAATGAATTAAATGAATTAGCATGTAAAGGATGCACTGAAGGATGGCTAGAGAAACACGATGGACTATTAGATCCAATTCAAGAAATTATTGAGTGTGGATCTCTTGGATTTATTACCCCTGAACGACAAGAGCGGTTAATTAATGAAGTTAAAGAGATTAAAGCTAAAAATTAAATAATATGGATAAAAAAAAAGAAAGTAGTCCGAGTAAATTTTCTGTTCCACCTTTCGCTTCAGATGATGAGATATGGATTAAAATTCTTGAAGTTTTGACACCATCTGAACAGCTAGAGGCTAGCCGTTCAAAATCAGAGTTCAATGATCCATATATGGGGGGTAAAGAGATTATTGTTAAACGCTCTGATCAGTCCGACATAGCTGTTGCGTTACTTTCTGAAGTCACTGCTGATGGTGATGAATGGGCAATATATAGAGAACTTTGAAATGGATACTTATTCATTAATTGCTTTGGGGGCGATTATTTTATCTCTTTTTAGTTTGGTGTTGCTTTCTAAATTATTTAGAAATTTAATTAGAAAGCAAATAGATGATCAAATGAAAGATATGATTCCGATAAAAGCTATTCGAGAAAGAATAGGAATAAGAATAAAATTGAGAAAATAGCATAAAAATTATTTTAATTTTGAGTTAGTTGTTTACAGCTTTTCTTTTTTTACGCGATTTTTTTATATAACTATTAATATGAGAAATTTTAATGAAGATTAATCCCTATTTCGCTATTACGTTTTAGTTAAAAAATGATTCATATATCAGTTTTTCTTATGCGTATAAGTTAGTAAGTAATACCGATAGAAAAAAATAAAAAGAAAGGATAGATTAACTCTTATTGTAGGAGACTTTTATGAATACGATTGATGCTAAGAAAATGTCTCAAGGCCAAGTTGATCCAATTGAAGATTATCTTGAGTGTGTAACATATTGTTCAATATCTAGCAGTGCGGAAGAGAACGATTGCCAAACTATATGTATGGAAAGGCATTTGAAAAGCTCATATTTTTAGACTTATTCACCAAAAATTAAAACTAGAGAAAATTACAGCTCTTTAATAATGCAAATAACTTTTGTAATCTCAATCTCAAATTAGAGACCTAAATACACTAGCTTATCTAGCGTGCAATAATGGTCGAAAAATCTAAGAATAATCCAGTAGGAATAATATACATTCGTTTGATTGATACCAAATATCTTCATGTTTAATAAATGACTTGAGCTGTTCTACCTGGTCCTACTTAGCTGTTTGTGTGGTGAAAAGAGCAATAATCTTGAGTAATTATTTTTAAAAATCTAATTTTGATGTTGGGGCAATAACAAAAGGTTTAAATACTTATGAAAAAAAAGGACATAATTGCCATCTTAAAATTAGTTGATATATAAAAATTTTGGCTCATCCCATATCTTGGTATTGGCTTGTTGGCTTTTTTCTATGGATGGTTCACAACGTTTTGGTTCTTAATCGTAAAGTTAATATTGACAAAGAACGACAAATATCAAAGCGATTTAATGCAATCTCAAGGCTCTATCCAGAAGGTACGTACATTTCACATAGATAGATAATAATCATTAGTTGATTTTAATTATCATCATCCCTTTCTTGGTTGCCATTAATAATGGGGTGGCTTAGAAGTTTCTTCAGGGAAATATTCATCAGTTTCATTTTCATATGCGTCACCTTTCTTTTTGAAGTATTCCTCTGATGGATCGTAACCATCGTTGTCTGGATTGATTTTACCTTTCATAGTTTAATATTTTTTCTTTGGCGAGATCAGTGGATCTGTGAAAGGATATTATCCAGCTATCCCATTACAAATAATTCCTGCTTTGGCCATTGAAACTAAAACAAAATGATGAAAGCTAGGAACGGCTTTGTCTAATGCTATGAGAAATATAAGCAATGACATTGATGTCATTGAAAGATATTGCATCCAATGAATACCTGCTTTATCCAGTCCATTTTTGTCAAAACTTGTACTAGTCATTTTATTAAAGCTTTGGTCGGTGACCTTAACGCAAAAAATAATTTTTTGCTAGTTTTTTCTTTTTCTTGATTGATGCCTTTACAAAATTGATTAACTGCTCTTTGCTGAAATTTCAAAGTTTCTAATCACCTCTTCACCTTTTCTGAAGATTGTTTTAGCATATTCAGTCCATTTTCCCTGTCCCCAATAACGGAAGCAGCTAGTTTCTAATAGCAAAAGGTATAGGAGAGCTTCTTGATAGTCATAGATTTTTGTTAACGATGGATTTTGAACTAATAAATGGTCAAATGTTTCATGAAAATACGAACTAAGTTTTGTAATTGGCTCTAAAACATTTATATATCCATCTTCCCAACTCAAATCGTTAGTCCAGCTGGCTCCACTTAAAGAAAAAGATTGATCTTCCTCTTTTAATTCATTAATTGCTTTTTTAACCAAAGTAGGTGTTATTGGCCCTGAGATTTTTTTCCATATTCTGTCTTGACCGACTGCTTGTATCAATGGATAATTATTTTCATCAATATCTAAAGTCTCCAGGAAGTCGAGGTATTCAGATCCGTTCATGGCAATTGTGGAGCTTATGTCGGTTTTTTGACCAATTCTTTTATAAGCCTGTATATAAGCTTGGGGAAATTCGTTCATCATTACACCGCCATTTTCTCCATCAGCAATTTGGGAAACCAGCGAGGGGATAATATGTTTACCTAAATATTGTTTATTTAGACCTATTGCCTCGTAATAAGGTTGCATTTGCCCAACAAGCTTTGTATCTGATCCTTGAGTTTTTATTAGTGAAAGAATAGAGATGGTCTCTCCATTACTACTTTGAGCTTTGAGCATATTGGGAATATATTTTTGATCGTTTCTTAGATTAGAGCCATCTATATTTTGAACACTATGTTCTTGAACCATTACCCAACGATATCCACATTCCTTAAGAGCTTTGATTAACTGAAATAGTACATCCGGATGGTTTGGAAGATGCATCTCAGGAAGAGAGAAACCATTTACTCGACGCAATGCATCTTCTCCAAATAAAGACGAGAAGTGGTGCTGCCAGGCTGTTATCTGTAATTTAAAGTCAGAAGGTGGAGTCGAAGAGGCTACAGCATGACTCCAAAAGGTTCCTAACCATTCAACATGTGGTTGAACTGTCTGATCACACGCTAGGAGTTTTAATGATTTGAGAATATCCTCGCGACCCATTTGTTCGATTCCCCAAAGAAGATTACCGGAGTAATCAAGCATTATTTTGGGATCATATCCTTCATCTATCAGGCTTGGAATGATTTGAGCCAAACGTTTATAGCATTGTGCAAATGGTTCGGCATTGTGATTATCTCCTTCTGAAGTGTGCTCAAACATATATTGCAAATGTGAAATGAGCTTTCCATTCTCACCTGCTGGAATTGTCGGTTGATGCATATGGAGGGCACATGCAAATCCTGAATTCACATTCTCTAACCTTGACTTTTCTTCGAATTGTCTACTATCTCTTTCTTTATTTACTAACTTATTAATTTCAAATTCAAAACCACATATCGGTGGTAACTCTTTGTTCTTCATTTTATTGAGGTTATATATTTAAAGTAGTCCCATTGAAAGGTCGTTTTCTGAATTAATTAAAGTCTATTCAATAAAAAATGTTTTTCATAGATTTAATTTGTTATGCGGTCCATTCCTTTGAGAAATACTTTTACTATTCTTTATTTTTATTACCTATGAAATCAGAAAAATTTATATTAATTTATTTTTTAAATTGTGCTAGTAGACACAAATTGATTGTAATACAAAATTTATTTTGCCTGGCTTAAACCCAGGATTCAATTCTCCTGGTTTACCAAATTTGGAATGTAGTAATTGAAATTGGGTTATAGATTCTGATTTAAATATAATTGGTATAGAAATTTTTTTTGCAAGAACTGTTGGTTCAAGGCTTTCAAAAGGTACTTTGATAGTTGTTGTCCCAAATCTTTTTGTTTCTATTTCTGCTACCCATCTGAGCCCACCAGGTGATTTGTCTAAGAAAAATCCTCTTAATTCAAGAATTCCATATTTACATGACACTCCAAATTTTAAAGTTCGACCTTTACCTTCAATTTTTAATTCAAAACCTTGATAATTTGATAAATTTAAAACAGGTGAAAATATTGGAGATTTGCAACTAACAAAACCTCCTTTTTCCTCAACTACAACACCTTCCAAGGAGAGGCCTTTTGAGGAAGATCTGCAAACTGCTTTACTTGAACCTCCCATAACAGTGTCGTTCAAAGAAAACCAATCATCAAAGTCACTGGATGACACGACTTTTGATGGCTCCGTCATTTTTTATCTACAATTTTTTTTACTCTATAAAATTTTTTTGTGAATCATGAGTTTAAAAAGTAGATTTCACCAGTTAAAGAAAAATACCTTTGCGTCTCGTTAAGTGATCCTTTTTCTTTGAGTTAATTTTCAATCGCTAATAAGGCTATTAGAATAGCTGTTGATGAGATGATTTTCTTGAGCTGGCTTAAAGCTTTACCGATTGAAGGTCAATTATTAAAGAGAAGGCAAGCCGGAGATGATGGATTTATATAGCATTCAGCATCCCAAAAGCCTTCAACTTCGATACCTTCCCAATGATTAATCATTGTTTCTAATTCCTTGATTCTTTCTTTAGCGACATCAATTTTTTCAAGGATATTTGATGAAGTTTCTTTCTTCATGATTTTTCCTCGTTACTATCCTTATTTAACTACTAAATTGATATTAAATCTATCGATATAATTACGGATGTATTTGTTCCTATTAGAAATTGAATAAATGTATTGAGAAACTTTTCTATTTTCTTATTTAAAATCTATCTTTGGTTGAAATAGAACGAATTACAAAAATTACCAACATTATTTGTCTCAGCTTTAAGACCTGTTTTCTTTGCAATCACTTTGATCTTTGTGTTTTTTTCTTTTAGTGAGTAGTCATTCTGATTAAGGTACATTGTGTAGTATTCCCTGCATAAATTTGATAGCTCTTTCTCTCTTGAAAATGGGATACGACCTACAGCTATCACAATCAGAGCTAGAGCGATTACTCCTGTAAAAGCCTTATTGAGTGAGTTACTCATTTGATTTGTGTTTTCATGTTGTCTATCAACAATAGGTGTTTTTTTATATGTCTAGCTCTTTGATTAGATCTCTTTGAAATTTGGAACCAAGAATAGTATTGGCGGCCATGGCACCGCTGGCTGCTACAGGTGGTATCCCGATCCCCGGGAATGTACTGGAGCCACACAATAATAGATTTTTAATTGCAGTTTTATTCCCTGGGAAAAGTCCCTCTGCCGCTGATAAGGCTGGACCATAACTTCCATTTTTTGCATTTAAAAATCTTTGATGTGTAAGTGGTGTACCTGTCATTTTTATTTCGATTCTTTCCTCAATATCAGGTATCAGTTTTTTTATTGGTTCCCAAAAGACAGAGCACCGCTCTTCTTTTGTTTTTTCATATTCTTCAGTACCTATTTTCAGATTTTCCCATTTTTCCCATGGCTCATTAGCAGGCGTATATCCGTGAAGAATGTGTTTGTTTGGGGGAGACATTGTTGGATCCAATGCAGATGGAATAGAGAGAACTACTACATTTCTTTCAGCAGTAATACCTTTAGACCAATCATCAACCCATATTGAATGGAGTGGAATATTTTCTAGTCCTTCTGCATTAAACCCAAGATGTATATGAAGAAATGACTTGCATTTTGGAGTCATAGACCTTTTCTCTCTCCATTTTTGAGATATTTCTTTTGGTATTAAATCTAGGGTATTCCAAATGTCTGCATTGCTAACAATATGATCTGCAAAAATTTTTTCACCATTTTTCAACTCAATTCCGATTGCTTTGTTTCTTTTTATAATTATCTGTTTTACTTTTGAATTAAGTCTAAGATTCCCTCCAAATGAGTAAATTCCATTTAATAGAGCCTTAACGATTGATTCACTTCCTCCTTTTGGATATTCCAGGTAGGCATCTGGTTTAAACCAATCATCAAAAAGGGTTGCCATCGCAGCTGCATTTGTTTCGTCTTTGGATAAACCACTTATTAGAAAGCAAAGTAAATTAACCCAATTTCGTAAAAATGGATCTTTAAGATGTTCATCAACTAAATTCCCAAAAGCACCTCCTAGGTATTTAATAGATTTCAAGTGGGGAAGGAGTGTATTACTACGTCTTAAGAGCTGAAAAATAGTTTCCTTGTTTTGATTTAGTGCTATTAGGGGAATTGCATTAGCTGCTGCACTAATTGGTTTAATCACTTGAATAAAATGTTCCCATTCTTTAGTGGCATCATTTCCGCTAATTGAATTGATCTGATCAAGGAATCGTCTATCTCCAACTCCAATCGTGTAGTCACCCTCAGGAATTTGAACATTCCATTCCCGATATTTAATTAATTCAACTTTTTGGTTAAGAGCTTTAAGTACTTGACCTAAAGGATTTGTCGTTGGCCAAGTACCTAGTCCACTCCAAAGAGAAGGACCAGATTCAAATTTATAACCATTTTTCTCAAAGCCATGAGCGGCTCCTCCTGGTCTTGAGTGAGCCTCAAGAATTAGGATTTTTTTGCCAGCTTTTGCGAGTAACCCTCCGCAACATAATCCTCCTATACCACTTCCAATTACAATTACTTCTGGATTTTTCATTTATTTTGTTATTAAAGAATTTTCTTCTTTAGAGTTTCTACTACAAATTCTTCAGAACTGCTTCAATGAAGTCAGTATTTAAGAAATGAGTTTACTTAAGTTTTTGTTTGGTCTAGAAGAGGAATTGATGGACGTATGTAAACAAATAATGCTCCGTGCATATCTCTAATGATTCTTAAATCTTCGTCAACATAGATCACGCTAATCTCACAATTTGGATTTTCTTTGTTCCATGGCAAAAGGTTCCATACGGTCTTTACTGGGTACCACCTTTCCATGAGAATACTGTCAATAAATGGAATTCTTCCCAGTCCATCTACCTCTGATACTTTAGTTTTCTCTAACTCCATTGAAAGAATGTTGTCTTTTAGTTGAAGCCCCTTAGCCAGAGTTATGACTCGACCACCAAAGGTAGGCAAAAGCTTGAACCACCCAAGGATTGGGATGGTTGTAAGTCCAAAGATTGTGGTATCAAAGGTGGAGATCATTTCCCCTTTATTAAAATTGAGATATTGACCGACTCTTCCTACTGTTGATAAACCAAATGATCCAACCTGTAAAAGATGAAGCTTGAAAAATAAATCGCTTTTTGATTTGTCGTTTAAAGCCTTTTCAATGGCTAAAAAAAATGGAGAGCTTCTAAACAATTCAACTGATGAGTAAATAAGCTCCCATTCACCTTCAATAGAACTCTGAGTTATTTCATCTGATAGGGGCTGTAGAACATCAACTAGTTTATTCATCTCTACTAATTTGTTTTGGTACATAGGAGCAATCAGCGTGTTCATCCTTTGACCTCTATCTGTTACTGCTGCTACCTGGTAAATAAGGGCTTTGAGATCTTTCCTGTCTTGCATTTTATTGAATTGGTTAATTCGTCTTTAATACCTTGACCTTAACTAAAATTTCCTAAAGACCTTGAGTTTATATATAGGTTTAACAAGTAATATTTGAGCGTATCTCATTGATTTGGCTTATAACATTCAAATGATTACAACTAAAACCTTATTACTTACAATATTTGTTCCCTTGGCGTGTCTTAAGTTTATTGGCTTCTATAAAAAAATTCTCAAGGTCTCAGAACCATCTTTAAAGCAAATAAAAGCAAAATTAGAAAGAACATTTACAATAGATATCTAGGTTGAATGGTCGAGTTTTTGTGCTTTATGGCAATTATTGCTTCCTTTTTAGAGAGAGAATAAACCTTTAATTTCTTCTTGATAGTCATTTTCTCCTTAAGTTAGACTTTTCTTCTCTTCTTTTCTAAACAAGACTATGACTTATTTTTTTAACTCCTTATACCTTTTTATGAATAGTTTTTTATGTAAATCAATAAGATGCAAATGATATTTACATCTACATGTAAATAGATTGTTCGGTTTGGATACCCACAATGTGCTAGATGTTGTATATAGGTAATTCTTAATTCAATGTCTCAATTAAGTATCAAAGTTAGCGCTAAAGGCGAAGCCATGATCGCTACTCTTCAAAAGGAAATTTTTAATCGAAGAAGAAAAAAGGTTACAGCATCGCAAGTTGTTGAAACTCTCGTAGAGAGCGGTGCTAAGTCACAATCTGATAAGCGTTATGCTGCTTCTTGGAAAAACTTAATAAAGGATATTGAGAAAGCTGCAAAAGTTTCTGAGATCCATGGTAATAAGCCTGCAAATGTTAGTGCTGATGAGTGGGCTTTGATTCTCTCTCATCGTACTCGTAAGTCCTCAAGTGCTAAGAAGGTTTCAGCAAAGCCCTCCGCTAAAAAGACTGTCGTTAAAAAAACAGTATCTAAAAAGTCTGCAGTCAAAAAAACCGCAGCTAAAAAAGCAACTGCAAAGAAAGCAGTAACTAATGCTGCTCCAGCTAAGAGTGCTTTAAAAGCAAAAGTTAAGACTTCTAAGGTTATGACCGCAGTTAAGAAAGTAGCTTCTGCTCAAGCTAAAAAAGCAACTTCAACCGCTAAATCAGTTTCTAAAAGAACATCTAAGGCAGTAGCAGGCAGACCTGCAAGGCGTGCAAGAAAAGTTAGTTCTAAAGCAGGAAAAGCTTAGTTAAAAAGCCAGATCCGTCAGAGCGGCGTGAAAAGTGCAATGCTTTTCTCTGGCTGTTTTTGTAAAGATGTTAATTAGTATCCCAATCCTACATTGCCTTTTGTGTAGCCTTGGCAGTAGTACTTGGCATGGTAGTAGTGACTAGTAATGTCAGCTTTCTCTCCCTTTAGCCCCTCGATTCTTTTCTTTCCTAATTTTAATTCTCTTGCAGCCTCTTCCCCTGTAATTAAATCAGCGCTAAGGCGTCCGCAAATATCATTAACCTTGAAGTCTTTCGCTGAAGGACCTCTGACATAGCTAGCAAAAAAAGCCAGAAATAATCCAAGGGTTACAAATCTTCTGTGGTTTCTCCACCATTCATAACTATTGAGATTTAGTCTCTTTTTTAAATCAATCTTCATTTATATCATTAATAGATTTATTCACCTTAGGCTTTAGTTCTTTTCTTTATAGATGAAGTTCTTGATAGGTAAATATTTTTAGCTTATTCACATAGTTAGAAATTAACCCTATTAGCTTTTCAATAGATTACATACACCAAGTACGATTGGATTATTGGCAAATCTATTGACGAATGCTTGAGAAAATTTCAAAAGATGATTGGCAATATTTTGTCCCCTTTTTGGCTTGCTTTATTTGCTTTCTTGCAACAGATTTCTTAGGAATAATTGATAAGACTTCTATTGCTTATTGGTCTGGACGTTTGTTTTATGAACCATACAGGATTATTACATCCCATTTTTTTCATGGTGATTTTAATCATTTATTGGCAAATATCTCTGGAATCATCGTAGCTAGATATTTTCTTAAATCTTTAAACCTTCAAAGTGACTATTTCTTTCTGGCTTTTATTGTATTGATAATGCCTCTCCAAGCGTTCATTTTTTGGTGCGTAGATATTTTGGTTTATAGAAATCCTATGTCTCTAGCCATTGGATTTAGTGGCGTTTTATTTGGTATCGACGCGTTTATTCTAATGACTACAATTTATGGAAAGAAAAGATTTTTATTCATTGGATGCGACCTAAAGAAAGATCCAAGATTATTTAAATCTATTTCTGTACTCACAGGTATTGGAATTATTTGGTCATTCTTGCCTGGAATTAGTTTGTTAGGTCATATGTCTGGATTTTTGGCAGGATTTCTATTGTTTTGGCTCTAAACAAACAATTGATTTGATGTTTTTGCTTCTTAAGAAAAACGTTATCATCTGAATAGTTAAAAGCCTCAACTCAACTTTAATTGAGTTGCCTTCACTTAACTTGATAAACTTTTGACCTTCCATTGCATTTACGCACCGCCCATTCGATTGGAGATTTTAAACTTTCTTGTTCAACACAAATAGTCTGATAATTAGCCCATTTAGCTATTGGCCCTAATCTTATTGCAATTAGTGCAAGGCTAAACGCACATAAAAATGCACACAACAGCAAAGCAATACCAGTAAATAGATCATTAAACTTGAACTTCATTTCTGTAAGATTGAAGTTCTTATTTTTCTTTATCTCACTCATAGAACTAATGGGGTGGAATAAAATGCCTCAATATTTAAAGTCTTATATACTGTTACCTCTTTTATGGTGGCATAGAGAATAAACGCTGAATGTATTTTTTAGATCTATTTATTGATAGTTAACAGTTGGAAATTTTCTTAGGTTTCTTCATTTGTCTTTTCCCCATTAAACATCCTCTTCTCCCCGATCA
The DNA here is from genome assembly GCF_003208055.1 of Prochlorococcus marinus XMU1408. Taxonomy (NCBI): domain Bacteria; kingdom Bacillati; phylum Cyanobacteriota; class Cyanophyceae; order Synechococcales; family Prochlorococcaceae; genus Prochlorococcus; species Prochlorococcus marinus. The sequence goes on along the minus strand of NZ_QJUE01000002.1, from coordinate 761,335 downwards.
CGATGGTTAACCATCCAAGTGCTAGAAGTCCTCCAGCTTGATAGTCTCCTTTTAGAAAATCAAATAGAGCGAGGGTGCTTGCAGAAATAGCAAGAGTACGAACAGCAAACCTTGCAAAGGTGATTTTCTTATTTTTAATAGGTTTATTCATATGCCCATTTTGCAGGGACTAACTTCGTAAAACAAATTTTGGTTGGATGAGTTATTGAAATTTATTCTTTTGAAAACATCTTGTTAATAGAATTAAATCTATCATTTCTTCTTTTTCGTAAGAAGATTGATCTTTTCCCCTCACACCGCTTCCCTCTGTTAAACCTTGTAATTCTAGTTTCTTTCTAATCAACATTTTTCTTTCTGCACTTGAGAGATTTTTAAAACGTTTTTTCCTTTCTTCACGACTTTCACTATTGCTCATTGGATTTGTTAATAATAATTTGTCTATTAATAATGAATTGATAATTGTTTTTACTAGTTTAATTCATCAAATAATTGTTATCTAGAAGTGCATCAATGACTTTTGCTCCTCTTGATTTATTCCCAAGAGAAAGGGGATTGACCTTATCTAGTATTGAAGCAAAGCAAGTGAGCCAACTACTACCTTCGCAAACTTGAGCTGCCTCGCAAATGTGCTTTGGTGCTTTTTCTGTGCAACCTTGAGTGCGAGAAAATCTAATAGATTCTAGTTGAGAATCAAGTTCTAATTCTAGTAATGATATTTCGTCTTTATTAATCCATTCACCAGCAGCGTAGCTTTCAAGCAAAATTTGATAGTTCATTATTTAAGGAGTTTTAGTAGTATTGAGAACTAAGATCGAAAAAGTTTTTCTAAATCTTGCTTCACTTTCTCCAATTCATTTAGTTTTTTTTGGTTTGTTTTTTGCCCCCATTTATCTACTTCTCCAGTTCGACCATTTTTAATTGTCATCCTTATCCACCAAAATTGAAGACTCAAGAAAATCAGAGCAAAAAAAATTAGTTCAAGAGTTCCTTGTTTCATCCCAAACTATTCTAATAAATCGAACCTTTTCTTATCCTTGTACTCATTTTTCATGTATTGATTACTCATTAGGATCAACTTCAGTGATTTTTAGATTTAAGCCAACGTAAAGAAGAATACCTCCAATAAGAGGGGTCCAAAGCCCCAATTGGTTTAAATCATGTGATTGCAGAAATTCCATTTATTCTTCATCTCTTCTAATGATGATTTGGTTTGTTTTATATTCAGATACTACCCTATTAGCTATTTCAACAATAAATGAATTTGGACACCGTAAAGCCTCTTGTAACTCAGCTAATTCATCAGAAATAAACTCTATACTCCTTGCAATAACTGCTTGATGTTCTTCTTTTGGTTCCCATTCTTTAGCCATTAATTTTCTTGATAATGATCTTCTATTTCGTTAAGCATATTTGAAACATATTTTTTATTTGCAGTTGTTTGCGCTTTTATTTTTTCACATCCGACCTTGACTTGCATCCATGCACTGTCTATCACTTCAATTTCTTCGTTTGTAGGATGCCATTTTTCAGGAATATTAAATATGAGTCAAACCAAACATAATCCCTTTTGAGATTGCCCATCCAATACCTAGACATATAGCAACTGTAAAAAGTGTTTTTAAAAGGTCCATATCCTTTTAGTCCCTTCCAAATGCAGTTCTTAACGAACTTGAAAAATCGAATTGAACCCCATCATTTGATGAACCTAGGTTTTGAATTAGCTTTGAACTGGCAAATCTTGATTGGGTTGATGAATAAATTGATTGAGATTTTACTGTTGATGATTTTACTGCCGCTGTTTTCTTTGCTGTCGCTTTTGTTGCTGTAGCTGAGGTCATTAAAAAAATTGTATTTCTTACAACTTAGACAAACTGAGTTAAAAGGCGATAGTTGTTAACTTTTTACAATCTTAAAATCATCAACCAAGCAGGGATTGATATGAGCGCGATGATTGTACTTAAGACAACAAGCGATGTGGCATCCTCTTCATCTCTTGACGCTGCTTGGGATATTAGTAAGACAGATATTGCTGTTGGCGCAGCTGATTGAAGTACTAAAGCCTCTCGCACGACGTTGGGTAATCTGATCGCTGAGGAAATGATCAACATAATGACTGGCAATCCAACCAGTTTCATGATTAAAGCATTTTTTATGGATGCTATTTGGATTTTTATTCTTGAGAGATTTGCTTTCCTCAACCAACTTAAACGCATTCCAACGATTACAAGTGCTAAAACAATTACAACCCTTGAAGGTATCCAAAGTAAGGCTGTTAATTGTTCATTCCATGGTGATGAATGAACAATTAATGCGCCAATCAGTCCTTTTACAGCAGGGCTTCTAAAGATTGCTTTTATGAAATTCTGCCAATATCTATTAGAACTTAAAACTTTTGAAGGGTCTGTTAGCAGTATTGGACCGATACTCCAAATTACTAATGTCGCACCAAGGTCAAAACCTATGCTGTAAATCAAAGCATGATTTGGAAGCAGTGCTAGTGAAACTGGTATTCCGAAATAACCTGTATTTCCAAATGCACTACCTAGTTGAAGAGATCTGTTTGGGATTAAGTTTTTTATACCAGGAAGGCAATTTAATAGAGTCATTAAAAAGCCAATAGCTACGAGTGCTAAAGCCGCAGATTGTATCAAAGGGAATTCAAGGCCAGACTTAAGTAATATCCCCATCAGGCTGATAGGAATTCCATAGTTCATTAAAGGACGAGATATCGTTAGGGAAAAATCTTTTTTAAATCGTCCTAGTAAATAACCTATTAAAAGACATGGTATTAATTCAGCTAAAAGAAAGATTATTTCCAACTTAGTAAAGCGAATATCATTTTGTTATGTTGAGTGGTCAAGATTAATTTTATGATTAATTCGTTATCTTAACTTGAGTTTGTCTTTGTAAGTACTTTTCATGTTATGGATATCTGGTTCTCTTCACTGATTGAGAAAGTTTTAATTCGTAGTTAGCTTATTTCTCCTTGTTAATACTTTTTTCTGAACAACCTAATGTTTCTCCAAAAAGAATATCTGTGCACATAGCATTACATAAAAGATAAACGACCCAACTTGTAACAGGGACTCCAATTAAATAACTAAATGGGTGCTTTACTTTGATGAATCCAACAATGGCACAGATTAGAACAACAATTAAGTTGATGATTCGTTTGAGGGTTTTTCTTGGTATCTGCATCAGCTATTTCTAGCAGAAAGTTTTCTTATTTATCTAGTTTTTACAACAACTGTTAGTTAGTTTTGTTTTGTTTTGGTATCGTTTGCCCATATTAAAGATTTTAGATGTCTTCTACTGTCACCTCAGTTTTTACTTTTAAGGTTGAAAGCACCTTTGATGAGTGGGCTGCAATCTTCGACAGCAAAGAAGCTACCAGAAGGCATAGAGAGTTTAATATTCAGCCTTTGTACAGAGGGTGTAGTGATGATGACCCTCAAAAAATAATTGTTATACATCAGCACCCAGAGGGGAATATTGAGAAATTTATAGAAGCCAATGGAGACTGGATGGCGAGCCACAGAGTCGATCTATCTACAATGGAGAAGTCTGCTTGGACATGGACCGACAACAGTAGTGTTCAGTTTAAAGCTGCTTAATCAAACACGGGTCGTGTACTTATCGAATCGCCATAGATCAAATACCAGATTTTTACTATTTCTAGCCATTTAAGCTGTTTAAAAATAGTGCATATCTAGATTTTAATTATTACACTTATTGATTAATTATGTCTCTACCAAAAAGAAATTTTTTTGTGTAGAGATCTGAGTTGTTAAAAAATTGAAATTGAATCAGATAATTCCATGGGTATTGAGATTATTCCTATAAATAAAATTAGGATTGGTAGATTCCATAATATAATGAGTTGAATAAACTTAAATTTGGTGAATTTAAACATAGTTAGTAATCAGTTCGTTTGAGTCCCCATAAATTCCCTTGCTCGGAGGCTTTGACAATCGCTTTGTAAATATCTAAAGTCATAACTTTAATTAATTGAATAATTTTTTTAAAGTTACCTTTTTACTTAATGTATGTATGTAGGGAGAAATACCAAATCTATAAAGTAAAAATTATTAATGTAATTAGATTTTCTAATATTTGAATATTTAGTGCTTAGTATTTTTCAAGTCTTTTAAAATTTATACAATTTTAAAAATGCAATTTAGCTAAAATTTGGTTACGACGATCGCCTTAAGAATTTAGTTCAGATATTATTTGGCATCTAATTGGTCAAAAGCATTATGTCTTTTTATATTCGGTTTCCTATCCCAAATTGTTCGGTAGATTTCTTTCAGAACTATTTTGTTGTTTTTAGGATGTAGTTAATTGATATTTAAAAAATTGTCTTCAAGACCGATTACATCCTGCAAAAGATATGCTGTTAGCTACAGAGATTTAGCTAACAAAAGACATGAGTTAGGCTTTTATGCCATTGATGCTTTTGAAGCTAGACAGTTAGCTATTGAGTTCAATAAATTTGTTCGAGAGCATCCAAATTCTATTGATAGAATTTCTCTAAGAAATAAAGTTCTCGCTTGATGTCACTACGTCTATCTAACATTTGCTTATTTATTTATGTACGGAGATATTGGATATTAAAAATATTCTTAAAAGAATTTTCTGAACAAAATATTTAAGGGTATTTCAAAGACGGTAGCTTATTTATCTTTTACCCATAGGGCAAGTCCTCCACCCTTCCCCCTTGCTGACAACCATTTACCATTTGGGTCGATAGCAATTAATGCAAAAAAAGGCCTCTTCTTTTGATCCGGTGCCGGTAGAGATCTCTTTAGAATAGTTAATGAAGCTAATTTTATTTGAATGCAATCAAAAGAAAAGGGTAATAATGGCTGCTTCCTTTCTAAATTTGCGTAGCCACTGAATATCAGGGTTAGTAATCCAAATTTAATTGCGTTGGCGATAGTAAATTTCTCTTCTTCTGGATTCTGTGTATCTTTCTTCAACTCTAGATTGGCTGAAAGAACCTGTAGCAATGTGCTTGAAATCGTGTCTTCTGTATCTGACCCCTGCTTCCATACTGAATTAAATTTCCACAGTCCTAACAGAGAGTCAAATTCAATACCACTCCCATCTACTCTTGCGCTTTTTTCTAATTCTTTAAGTTTGTCTAGAGAAGGAAGATCCATTTTATTTGCGTCCATTACAATTAATTTTGTTTTGGTAATTTTAATCAGATATCTGACGTCTAGTGGTTTTTAGGCTTTATTAATTTTTCAGCCATGAGTAGTTTTGAGTTGAGTATTGGCTTATTTGTACATTTATTTATTCATGTGCTTTCTTTCAATATCTAATTTTTCATTATGTATCTCATGAGACTTTTAAATATTTAGGTCATCATTAGAAATCAATAAGAGAGTGAGTCCCTAGTTTTGGCTAATGAATTTAAACCAAGTACATCACTCTTAACAGTAGGACTAAATTTATTTATGCTTATTTTTTTGCTTTTAGCTATTTAGTTCATAATATTCAAGCTATGGACGGTGCTTATTCTTTTTGTTTGAATAGAGTGTTAATTAACTTCCCAAATGACTACCTTTAGAGAAAGAATTAATTCACATCTCCCGATAGTGCTTCAGTTGTTAAGCACTGCATCCTTGGTTGTGATTGCTCTGTCTGCTATTTGTGGATCTCAATCATTGAAGAAATTGTCTTCTGCCCATGAAATGCCTAGCTCGGCAGAAGTGCATCACGATCATTGAAGTCCTGATCTTATAAAATCTATAAAAGGGCTTGCATAAGCCCTTTTTTTGTCTTGATTTTATAGGAAGGATAATTGGTCGGCATTAGGTTTGTATATTGGCTCGGCTGTCCATTCTTCTGGGTCCCATTTAGTCATTAGCGGTTTTAGAGCTTTAAGGTCTTGAGCATTTTTCACTGAAGAGATCCATTCTTCTTCTAGTCCATTTGGAATAATAACGGGCATACGGTTATGAAATTGTTTGACTAAATCATTTGGTTCGGTCGTTAGCACACAACAGCTCTCTATTTCACATCCTTCTTTAGACATCCATCGATTCCATAGTCCTCCTAACCAGAAAGTTTGAGAATCTTTTCTACCTATTAGCTGACCTTTTTCTAGAAAACCACTGGCTGGTATCAAACATCTCTTATGCCTCCAGCTTGCACGAAAAAGTTTCTTCTCTTCAACACTTTCTGATCTCGCGTTAAATGGCTTTGGCCTTGTGTTGTCAAAAGGGTCTTTACTCCACTCAGATATAAACCCCCATAGCATTATGGATGTTTGTGTCTTGCCTTCATTCTTAAGAACAAGAATTGGAGAACCTGGTTTGATTAATATTTGTGGTTCATAATTTTGACTCAATCCCCTTGGCACATCTTTTTTTAAAAGATCTGGTAAATTCATAAATTTTGTTAATAGCTGATATCTTCCGCACATCCCATTAATCCTTTAGACGCTTTTTGATCAGAATCATTTTTAAAACTATTAGCGTTCTTAAAATAATGGCAAAGTTCCTTGTGTAATTTCTTTTTTACTTGAATTTCCTGAAAATAGTATTTTCGAATATTGATCTGCATAGGCGCAGTTCTTGCATGAAGGATTTGATTCTGGAATCTCTGATTGATTCATTAGTGTGACCATTTCATCTAGTCGACTCTCTATCCAATCATTACTCCATTTGTAGGGAACAAGATATTCATCAAAACGCATGGTCTTATTAAATTCATCTTCATCCCTTTTTGCATTGCATACTAGAAAATATGATATTGGATGAACACTAAAACCCATTCCCGAGAGTAAGTAAGCATAAAAGTCCATTTGAATTTTATAGGCCTCGTGAAAAGGATCCTCTAAATAATCTTTCTTATCAATTCGTCCGTTTTTAGCTTGTGATTTGTAATCCACAATTATTAGTTGTCTTGTAATAGTGTCTTGCCAAATATCGTCTACACCTCCAGTCAAAATTATTCCGGTATCCTTGTAACGATGCATTAGTCCCCGATGAAGTGAGTTTCTCCAGTTATCTATTTCAGGATGATCAAATGGAACAACATGAGATAGTCCATTAGATGCAAATATTCTGTGTGGAACCTGCTTTTGTCTGCAATCGTCAAATTCTTTTTTTAGTAATAGGTCAGTGGTTTCATTGAGAGTCCAACCTGGTGTCCCTGGAGGATCAAGACCTCGTACCCTATCGAGATAAAAGCACCTTTGACACGTCAGAAAATTTGAGAAACGACCTCTACTAATTTTGAAATCTTCTTGTTGATTTGGCTTATAGAGAGAAGACTTACGACTTCGAAGGCCTGTGGCTTCAATTGGTTCTTTTTTGCTATTTCTTTTGAGATCAATCATTTTGTGTAATCACATAAAGATTTCAACTGGATTTATTAGATAGATTTAATTTCTTTCGCGCAATTGTCTTTTTCCTACCAATTAAGAGATTTAGAACCTTTTTACTTAATTGAGAAGGATTTTTCAATTAATCGTCTCTAAACCTTTATAAGCTATTTTTCCGAAGATTTAGCTAAGGACATATTCTTATAGCTCGCTAATTCATTCAAACAACAAAAGTTTTCCACAGTTCCTATATGCTTAATATTGACGAAATCCCTCTATAAAAGCTTTTCAAATAAAAAAGACCCTAGGTATGGTGTCCTACGGGTCTGGGTGATGGGGATACTATTTCTAACCCTATTTCCCATATAAATCAACCCCCCCTACAGATGGTGTTCATTTAAGCCCGAGATAAAACATATGGTGCTTTAATGTTGCCTAATCTGATTGATTTGATTATTATTTTTGAAAAGCTGGGTGATGGGGATCCTTCAGCAGTTTATTTTGCCCTCATGAGATGAGGGCTTTTTTATTGTTTTTTTGTTTTGTGGTTGACCTATCCGTTTAATTATTTCAATTAGTCTTTATATCCTTGAATATTCATTGTGTTTGAGAATCTTGTTTGTTCGATTTTTGGTATTGTAGACGACATATTTTAGATGTTTTGAAATATATGACTTGACATTACCTATTGATTCTTGCTAGTACATGTGTACTGCTATAGGTAAATGACTCCATCTGCTTCCCCATATGCTGTTTTTAAGGCAGAAGAATGGGTATCTGCCGTAGCCCAACCTATTGGAATTGGTCAATGTCTACGACTCACCCCAAAGAAGCTTGTACCGATCAGATCTTCGGTCAAGAAGAAGAGTGTCAATTCCTTGAGAAAGGAATTCTCAAAAAAACATGTTCAGCTTGCGTTTGCATGACATGTCAACATTTCAATTATTCAAGCGACAAGCATTGCAGAACAATTCTTTCGTGTCATGTTCACCGTCGTCTTATTCCTCATGGAGACCATTTGATTTCACGTTGTCTTCTTTGGCGGCGGCTACGAGAGAAAGAGATTGGTTGGTGTCCAGAGGTAGCCTGACACTTTGAATAGATCAATTTGTTTATTAGAGTTCCCATGCCATCTTTGATCAGCATTCTTTTTTATATTAGTTTTTTGTTTTTCACTCGCCCAATTGATATCACTTTATAGCCAAGATCGAATTATTTGAAAGTGTCTCTTTAAATGATATTGATAGATATATGAACATTTAGTAGACGATTAACCATTGACTATTGAATTAAATACCCTATATGTGATAGATGTATTAAGAAAGTAATTATTGAGTTATGTCTCAGTTATCCATCAAAGTTAGTGCTAAAGGTGATGCCTTGATCGCTACCTTGCAAAAGGAGATCTTTAACAGACGTCGTAAAAAGGTGACTGCTTCTCAAGTCGTCGAAACCCTTGTTGAAAGCGGAGCAAAATCTCAGTCTGATAAACGTTACGCAGCTTCTTGGAAAAACCTAATTAAAGATATCGAAAAAGCAGCTAAAGTTTCTGAGATTCATGGAAATAAGCCAGCAAATATTAGCGCTGATGAATGGGCTTTAATTCTTTCTCATCGCACACGTAAAGGCTCTGCTCCAAAAGCTGCTGCAGTTAAAAAAACTACAGCTAAAAAAGCTGCCGTAAAAAAAACAGTTGCTAAAAAAGCAACAGCAAAGAAAGCAGTAGGTAAAAAGCCTGTAGCTAAAAAGGCTGCAGCTAAAGCTAAAACTGAGGTTTCTGCAGTTGTCAAGCCCAGTGCTGGTAGGCCTGCTAGACGCGCACGCAAAGCCAGAAAAGCACCTGAGGCTGCTAAATAAGGCTTTTCCAGACCGTCAGGCGGCATGAGAGGTTCAATGCCTCTCTCTGGTTTTATTTTGATATATTGATATGTCTGCAAAGGTAGACCTCTTTATTTAATCAGTAACGATTAACCCTGCATTGCATAGAGCATTAAATACTTTTGTTTTACGCTCCATTGGTTTTTTTGTTGGTTGAAGCATATCAAGTATGGACGCAATACAACTTATTTCATAGGAACCCCAGGAAATGAGTGCTGCATCACATATATCATTATTAGCAATTACAGGTTCGATACCAGTGAATTTCAATTTCTGAATTGATGCTTTTAAAACTTGCTCGAGATATTCTAGTTGTTCGTTATTCAATGTCTTTCTGTCTACATAATCCATTAGAACTAATGAGGGCGTCACTACTAAATCTACAAAAAACTAATTTAACTACTTTTTAGAAATATTTTGATCTCTTTGGATTTTCTATCTTTTAGTTGTCTTTTTTATTCATATCAGCTTTATATGCATTGAGAGCCTCTTTAATTCTTCCTGGTGCAAAAGGATTTTTACCTTTTGCCTCTTTCTTTGCTTCTTGCCATGCATTGTCGATTTCTTTCTTTGCTATAGGATCGTTATTGAAATTTGTGTATAGCTTCATCAGATACCATGTGCTTAAAACTAATAGTCCAAGACCTAATAAATACATGAGACTGTCTCGATAATTACGACAATCTAACCAATTGAATGGAAATTGCGCCTATAAATAAAAAAAATACGTATGCGCTATGCCACTTATCGTAGATCCTTCTAAAGATACGAGTAATGGAGTTGGGAAGATTTTTAGAACAATCAATATCACACTTGCCATCGCACTACCTTTGGCAGCAATTTTGGTGACTATCTTTTGGGGCTTAAAACATGGTTTCAGTAGTTTTATTTAATTTCAATAGAGAAATTAATTTTTATCTAAATAAAGTTTTTATGAGTTGAATAAATAATTTGATACTTCCAAATAAGATTCCTCCATAAATAAAACCTGCGAGACCAGAAGCCCAGTCATTGTAAAATTTCCATGAAATGATTATCACGAGGATTCCAAGCAAGAGTGAATATGTAGCCATTATTTTTTTATCTCTTTCATGAGACGCTTTGTGAAAAAATTTAGAGGTTGCAAACTTAACTTCTTAGTATTTACAAACGAAGTGAGTTGTATTTACCGAATCAATTTCTACGGTATGCCTCATCCATAACTTAATTAGTTTAGGACAAAGTAGTTGTGTATCCTAAAGAAGAGTTATGTACACTTCACTCTTCGACACTTTTTTCTCTGATTCTTTAATTGCACCTACCAGAACTGTTTATGTAGTTTCTGATAGTCAGCTTGAAGAGCTTAAGCGTAATCAACGTCCAGAGGAACTCGACAACATCGAGGACTCCAGAAAAAGACTAGAAGAGAGCTATCAAGCTCGTATTAAAGTTCTTGATGAACGTCAAAATGAGATAAATGAGGAACTTAAGGCTTTGTCTCCCACAAAGGTTAAGGCTGCCCTTAATAAGAAGTAGCTGTTAGTTGGTCTGAAGAATGTGTTTCTTAGCACCTCCACTATTTAAGTGGAGGTGCTTTTTTTGTAAATGTTCAAATGATTTTTCTCAAAGCATTGTTTGTACCTAAATTGATGAAAGTGTTAATTGTCTAGATTCTTTTTTTGGCTTTCTTCAAGTGCCTTGTTACCCTCTTTGAGGGTTGTTCTGACCCACCAAGCTGAAATTCCTGCAATGGCGATGCCTAATGTCATTATTGAAATTATTGTTGGAGTCACTTGTTATAACCCTTAATTGCTTGGGTTGATTTTGCTTTTTATACAGCTCATTAGATGTCAAAAATTGATTTTCCCTGACTAAAGATATTTTAATTGATGACTCTAAAATAATTTAAGAGAAAGATGAGGATAAATTCACTTGCCATAGGCCTTCTTGATGGTTTATACCGATAATAATTGAAGAGGAAATCTATGAAACTTCAAACTTCATTTAGCGTCCCCAGAGAGAATATGGGTGACATAGGTAGAAAGCACGAGTTAGTCAAAAGAGGAATGACAGCGATAGCTTCATACTGGGAGAGAGAGTGTGCTTTAAATCCTTCCTCACCTGCATGTCTTATTTTTGATGACTAGTAGTTGATAGGATATAAGGAAATATTCTTTCCTTGAGCAAATAGTTAATCTTTTACTTCTCAATGAAAAGTGTTATAAAAACTTGTTTTGGATTATTACTTTCCCTATTTTTAGTAATTAGTGTTTGCGTCCAGTCAGTTGAAGCTCAGCTGGTGATAATGACAACGGATGTTGATATTGAAAATGAACATAGTTCAATGGATTCAAAAAGTATTGATGATCTTTTAGGACCAGATACAAATTTTCCATTTGATCCAGCAAATCACAGAGATGGGTCAAATCCGATTAAAAGGATTGGTAAAATAAGCGACGATAATTTGTAAGTATGTATCTTTTTATTTTCTAAGCAAAATTTCTAAGCGTTTTTTTTGTTCTTCAAGAGATTCGGTCTTTTCATTCCTTTTTGCTTCCATTCTATTTTTTATAGACTCATCAGCTTGTCTTGCGATACTTGCTTTCCTAAGGAAGACAAGGATTGAAATCACAGCAAATATAAGGGCAAGTGAACCCAATGGAACTATTGTTGCGCTCATTTCTTCCATTAGTAATTACAGGCGTTATATAAACGATTAGCTTTCTGTTGATCCTCACATTTTTTTAGTTTCATTTCTAACTCTTCCATCTCCTTTTGAGCCTGATTGATTAATTCCAATGACCATTGCCAGTTTCGTTCGTTGCAATGTTGTTTTGCAGAATCCCAGTCCATGGTTGGATTGCTTTAATAATTGGTGATTTAGTCGAGCAGAACTCTTTATGACTCCCAGAGGATAACAAGTTTATGAGCTAAATATTGTGTTTTTATCTTCTCTTTGAAAATTTTATTTGTATTAACTTTTGGCATATCAATTTAAACCAACCTTTGATCCTCATTTTGACTCTGCCTCACTTAGGCTCGAGATATAATTATTTATTCCATGGAAACAGCTTTTGCTTGGAGCCTTTGCCTGTCTGCCGTTGTTGTTTTGCTTTCAATTGGGCCACTAACTTATGGCCGAGTCAAAGCTGGATATTCGGCTGAGAATATGAGTGCTCCAAGGGCTTTGTTTGACGAGCTCCCCGATTTTGGTAAAAGAGCTGTTTGGTGTCATCAAAATTGCTGGGAGAGCATAACTCTTCATGCTCCTGCATGTTTGCTATGTCTGATTGCTGGTGTTGTCTCTCCTGTGGCCGTAATAGCTGCATGGGTTCACCCAATTGTGAGGTTTATCTATATCGGTGCTTATGTTGGCGATATTCCCCCTGCTAGAGGACTTTGTTGGGCATCGGGTCTTTTATGTTCAACTCTTTTGTATAAAGAGGGCTTAACTGCTTTGCTTTCTTCTTAATTGATCAACGATTAAATTTCTTGGCTTGCCAGTCTTAACAGGATTTAATCTATCAAGTACAACTGCTACTGCTGTTAACCAAGAACTCCCCTCTGGAATATTGGTTTGATTACAAATATGTTTTGGAGCTAGTTCAAGATAGAGATTCGTATCTATTTCTTTGATTACCTGTTGATAATGTTTTTCTAAAAGCTCAAGATCCTCTTTCTCGAGAATGTTGCCTGAACAATACCAATCTAGTGATGTTTTCCAATCCATTATCAGATGATACGTCTATTGTTTGATAATGTCCCATGCTTCTGAAGCACTATCGGCGTATTGAAAGAGATTCATGTGATCATCTGAGATAAGTCCGTGGTCTGAAAGGTATTGAAAGTTGATAACTTTCGACCAATAATTTCGACCAAATAGAATAATTGGAATTTGTGTTTTCATTCCTGTTTGTCGAAGAGTGAGTAATTCAAATAGTTCATCAAATGTTCCAAATCCTCCTGGGAAAAACACTGCTGCAACTGATCTCATTACAAAATGGAATTTTCGTAAGGCGAAATAATTAAATTTAAAGCAAAGCCCTGGCGTGATATATGAATTGGGATGTTGTTCGTTTGGGAGACTTATATTTAATCCTATGGATTTACAGTCGGCGTCAAATGCACCTCGATTCGCAGCCTCCATGATCCCAGGACCGCCACCAGTGACAATTACATGTGAATTGCAGTGTTCTTTTTGGTTTTGTCTGGAGACAATCTTTGCGAATTCTCTGGCTGAATCGTAGTAATGAGATATCGATTGTAAATTCTTTAGACGTGTTACTTCTCTCTGTAAATTAGATGAGCTCGGATCTTTGGTGAGTGAATTCTTCGCTAGTGCAAGTCTGTGATCTATAGAGCTTTTATCGGTAAGGCTCGCTCCTCCAAAGACGATGATTGTTGATAAAATATTTTGTTCTTCTAGGATTTTTTCTGGTTTATTAATTTCTAGAAGCATTCGCACTCCTCTCATTTCATCACTATTGAGTAACTCTCTATCTTCATGGGCTAATTGGTAATTGTTCGAACTAATAATTAATTCAAGGTTTTTCCTGACTAGTTCTTGATCGTCACTTCTATTTTGAGTACTCATCAAAATATGCCTCCTTGAGTTTTAAAGCGGTAAGGAATTAGATCAATTCATCCAACCATGTGAAATGAATGGTGAAGTAGCTGATGCCATTATCTACATTCCCATTGCTCTTCTAAGTTTTGTCGCCTCGTCCATTCCCTCCATGATTGTGAAAGTAGAATTAACTGTCGCAGCTGTACGTAGCTTTGATAGCTCTTGATATTCACTGGATTCATAAGCTTCTACTGCTATTCGCATTGATGGGAATTCACAAATGACGGCTAGGTTTGAATCTTCAGTTTTTTCTTTTCCTATTGGGTCTGAATCTTTCGCAAATACCTCCCCACCATTTTCTTTGAGCCATGGCCCAACTTTTTCAACATATTCATTAAATAATTCTTGATTAATAACCTTTGCAGTTGAGATCCAGTACCCTTTGGCTCCTTTCTTATCCATTACCTTTTAATTAATTATAAATTTAGGATAGATCAGACTTAGCTCAAAAAATAATTTTCAAATCAATGGCCTATAAGTTTCAATAATTTATTTCCATAGACTTCTTTTTTTTAAAAGATCTTCGATATTTGGCCATGCTGCAATTAGTTCCTTTAGGGCTTGTCTATTGGGGGTGTATAAGACACATGAGAAGGCACTTATGACATAAAAGATAAACCACAATTTATTGATTGAGTAAACAGAGACAAAGGAGAATATAAAACTACCAATGAATACAAAAAAGAGTGATCGATTTATCACTTCAAGTGGAGATCTTCTTAATCGTCTAAGCAATCTTCTTGTAGATTTTGTCTTTGAGAATCTTTGTGCCTCTATTTCTTCTTCTTTGATTAGTCTTTCATTTTCTTGATCCAATATTTCGTTTGATCTGACAATATCCTCTATCTCTTGACTGGATAAGTTATCTAGAGGCTCTGAGTCTTTTTTTATTGCTGCCATTAGTTCAACAAACTTAAAAGTTAGATAGTTATCTGCATCTACCTTACTAAAGCGAATGTTTGCCTTTTGATTAATTGCCTAGGCCAGGTGGAAAAGGAAAAACTTGTTCATCTCCAAAAATATCCTCCATACTCAACTGTTCACTTTGTGACTCCATTCCTACAGCTTCTTCTTCGGATTCCATTCCCATTTCATATGAGTCACCTTCTCCATAATCCTCTGGTGGAACCCAGCCTTGTATTACAGCCTCAGCACTATTCAATCCAGAGAAAACAATGAATACGAATAAAGCTAATTTGATTAGAAAATTTTTCATATCACCATGCTCTCATTACTTAGCCTAATGCTTAATAAGAAGGTTGATTAGCTTTAGGACTTGTAAAAATACCTTTAAGATTGTCTTTCTTAGATTGAGGCTTTTTTCTTTCTTATTCGCAACTGATATTTAATCGGCATTTTGTCTGACAGGTCTCATCATCCCGCCTCCATCATCATCATCATCCCCAAAACCAAAAAATAGCCAGGTAATAGCAAATACAGCTAATGCTCCTGATAGCGTCAATGCTTGTAACTCGTTCAAAGCTTTTCGGCTAATTTTTCAAGACCTTAGCCTTTATTTCGTTTTTTTGTTGATGAGGAGTGCTTTCTTTCTGGTTATATTGTCGAAACTTAATTTGATTACTAATGGAAGAATTAGCCAAAAGAGTGGAAGAACTTGAGCGTCGAGTCCAGCATTTAGAAGCAGTGCTGCAATACCAAGCAAGAAAAAACAAATAATCTCTGTTGCCATCTAACCAATACCTGGAATGTCAAAAGGGAGTTTGTCCTCCAGTACTACTAAGTATTTTTGGACTGCAGGAATACGAAGAAGAGCTAATGGAACAACAATATTTAGAACAATCCATGCTCCTCCAACTAATGGAGCCCATTTACCAGCTTTTTTAATAAAGCTCATTCCCTTCTCTTTCTCTGGAGACTGATTCATGTTTTTGATTTATTGATTAGATCTTAGCTAGACCCCAAACTTACTATTTTTGATCAGGTGTAGTGGAAAAGCAATGGGCATTAAGGCTGATTGCGTTGAGGTGCGAATAGAGCAAAGATACGTGTGTTGAGTTAAGAGGCACCATTGATGGTCGACACTCCACCTGAGTATTTAAGAGAAGCGAACTGAATTCTGGTTCCTGCTCCAACATTCTCAAAGAATAAGTGGGCTATTCGTCTGATGCGACAAGGATCAATGATATAGGTGCGTCAAATCAGTCGAAACTCCTCTGCATCGTTTAGGTGCCCTAACGGAGTAAAAAAGCCTTTCTACTAGACACTTGGCCCCAGGCCACCAATATCCAGAAGCTTCAAAAGAATCGGTAAAGAAAAAGGGCCCCCTCGGGCCCTTTTTAAATGTCTAATTAAAAGAGGTTTATTCTTTCTACGGTTTCCCTACCTAAGACGTACGGTCCTACAGAACTATTGATGAAAAGGAAAATCTAGGATGAATGTACGTCAGGCAATCAATTGCACTGGTCATCGATTGATTGGCTTCTGGGGAGGAGCACTGACGTTTTTTATTCAAAGAAACAACCTTCTAAAGCTCAGTATAAAAAGAAGGTTGTCCTGAGAAGTTCAAAAAATATAAGAACAAACCACTGTCAGCCGTGTAGGAATAATTACTTAAATAGCTGTTTTTTATTTTCTCTAAAGATTAGTTGCCATCGCAATCTTCATCTTTTGGCAACTGAAGCCATCCACTCGTCCACTTTGAATATGTTTTTAATTCCGACCATGGAACTCTTATAAGAATTTCGTTGTTGTTAACTGGAAATAGTTCTACCCACCGTTCATCTTTTTTGCCTCCATAGCTTTTAACTTCAAAATGTCGATAACCTTCTCTTTTTACGGCTGAGGTCCAAGCTGCATTCGGTGGCCATCTCATCTTCTTTCTTTGTAGAGGTATTAATTAGCACTTTTATAATTTTAGTTGATACTTTCTCTAATATCTTTAAGTCGTTTTATTTCTCCATACCTATATTTAATCCATTAATAATCCATCTGTTGATATCTGTTTCCGGATTTCATGGTTTGGATATTGATCGAAATAGTAACCCATGCAAAAAATAATTGAGCAAGTTAAAACCACTGTTCTAATTAATTTCTTACGAAAATTAATTTGCATACTGGATAGGGCTATCAAGGCACATTAGGACATATCAACTAGAAAATTCGCGTTATTTTGAGTTAATTCTTTTTTAAAAAGTAAATTAATCTTGGTTAATCGAAAGGTTAAGAATAGATCAAGAAAAATTGATGAATTGCTAATTTGATTTCTAATGACAAATATTTTGATCAATTAGATGCTATGAAATAAGAGCAAGTTTTTTATTAGGCCTCATGACCTTCGCTAAGAAGGCCCTCATCTTTACTTCTTTGCTTGCAGTGGGCGCAGGCATGTCCGCAAATGCAGCTAGTCGTCTTAGTGGAGCAGGTGCATCCTTTCCCGCTAAAATCTACACTCGTTGGTTTTCTGATTTAGCTAAAGAAGGTGGACCTCGAGTCAACTATCAAGCTGTTGGTTCAGGTTCTGGCCGTAAAGCTTTCATTGATGAAACCGTTAACTTCGGTGCTTCTGATGATCCAATGAAAGCAACAGATATTGCAAAAGTTACTCGTGGATTAGTCCAAATCCCAATGGTTGGTGGAACAATTGCCTTTGGATACAACTATGACTGCGATCTTAAACTTACTCAAGAGCAAGCTGTTCGCGTTGCTATGGGTAAAATCTCAAATTGGAAAGAAGTTGGTTGTCCTGCAGGAAAAATGACATGGGCACATCGCTCTGATGGCTCCGGTACAACCAAGGCTTTTTCAAACTCTATGCAAGCTTTCTCTAAGACATGGAATTTAGGAACAGGTAAATCTATTGCTTGGCCTGCTGGTGTTGGTGGAAAAGGTAACGCAGGTGTTGCAGGCGTAATTCGTAATACTCCTGGTGCAATTGGTTATGTAAACCAGTCATATATTAGAGGTGTAATTAAACCTGCCGCTCTTCAAAATTTATCTGGTGAGTTTTTAAAGCCAACAACAGAAGCAGGAGCAAAAGCTCTTAATGGTATAAAACTAGATAAAAATTTAGCTGGTAAAAATCCTAACCCAAAAGCTAAGGGTGCATATCCAATCGCTACGCTTACATGGATTCTTGCTTACGAGACTGGTAATGGTAGAAATACTAAAGCCGTCCAAGAATCACTTAACTACTTGCTAAGTGATAAAGCCCAGGCTAAGGCTCCTTCTCTTGGCTTTGTTCCTCTAAAAGGTGATATTCTTTCCAAGTCTCGCGCTGCTGTAAAGCGTATTGGTAAGTGAATTAATTCCTTATAAATTAAAAAGGAGGCAATAGCCTCCTTTTTTTTGTCTTTTTTTGCTTGCTAGTAACTTCTTAACTTAAGCTTAAAAAAGCTCTTTAATATGAAAAAAAAAGAATCAATGAATAATTGGAAGGAAATAGTTGGATCACCCATCTGGTGGATTCCAGTTTCACTACTAGTTTTATTTATTTCGATTGAGGGATTACATCTAGCTGAGCATGGTAAAAACTGTAAAACGAAATCAGCTTGGATGAATGAAGTTGGACTTGAATATGACAGAGAATCAGAGGTTCAGTAGTCCTTCTTTCCCTTGATATTTAATTTTTTTAATTGAAGGTCTTAGGAATTTTTTATAGCTTTTGTCCTTGATACTGGAGGTAGTCGTAAACTAGTCAACAATGAGATAAATACAAATAGGCTTGAACACCATAAACATAGTTGCATTCCTATAGAGGCATTAGTTCCAAGCATGAATAAAACTCCTGATAGGAGAGTACCAATCAGTCTTCCTGCCGCATTTGCCATGTAATAGAAGCCTACATTTAGACTCACGTTTTCCTTGTCCGTATAAGCAAGAACCATATATGAATGTATTGATGAGTTCATTGCAAAAATGAACCCAAATAATATCAATCCAGCTGTAATTGCTATTTCTGGATTGCTTTGTCGCCATAGTGCTATTGCTATTAGCGCAGGTATCGCAGTTAAGACAGCACTCCAAAATTGAACAGAAGAGACTCCTGGACTTGTTTTATTTCCCCATAAATTTCTTAAAGACGGTGCAAAAGCTTGGATAAAGCCATAACCAATAACCCACAATCCTAGGAACGCTCCAATCTCAGAAAAATTCCAATTTAGATACGTTTCAAGAAAAACAGGAAGTGCTACGACGAACCATACATCTCTTGCTCCAAAGAGAAAAAAACGTGCAACAGATAGGACGTTGATCCCTTGAGATTTAGAGAATAAGTCTTTTAAGATGGGTTTGCTTTTCATCTGTCCAATATCTCCAGGCAAAATTAATGTCATTAGAAATGACAGACCTAAACCGATAGCCATTAATTCAACTGCTT
Source organism: Prochlorococcus marinus XMU1408 (assembly GCF_003208055.1). Classification (NCBI taxonomy): domain Bacteria; kingdom Bacillati; phylum Cyanobacteriota; class Cyanophyceae; order Synechococcales; family Prochlorococcaceae; genus Prochlorococcus; species Prochlorococcus marinus. The sequence continues at coordinate 742,180 of NZ_QJUE01000002.1, read as the reverse complement.
TATTAAATCCAAAACTTGTAAGCAAAAGTCCACCAAGAAAGAAGCCAACTCCTTTGAGTGCATTTTTTGAACCAGTTAAGATGGCTACCCATTTAAATAATTGATTATTTCCACCATCTTCTTCTGAGGAGTCTGGAACGACAGTTTTGATGGCACTTTTAGCACTCATCTTATTGAGATCTTTTGCTATACCACTAATCGCTTGCGCAACCATGACATGAATGACACTCAAAAGTTTCGACCAACCACTTGAAACGGGTATCAACATCAATAAGGCGCCGATTTGTAAAAGGGTTCCTACCCAAAGTGTTAGACGTAATCCATACCTTGCTCCTATCCAACCTCCATAGAGATTAGTGATGACGCCAAAAAACTCATAAAAAAGGAATAAGAATGCAATTTCTAATGTTGTATATCCAAGGCTATGAAAGTGAAAAATCACTAGCATTCTTAGAGCACCATCTGTCAGTGTGAATGCCCAATAGTTGGTCGTTACGATTCCATATTGTTGCAATGCCGTTAATCGCATGTTTTTATTTTTAGCCTTTTTCGAGATTTATTACATGGCAAACGAGATCTGCCATTCGACAGCTATAACCCCATTCATTGTCATACCAAATATAGACTTTCAGTTGAGTTTTATTGACCACCATGGTTGAGAGAGCATCAATGATTGAACTTCTCGAGTCATTGACATAATCGATTGATACAAGTGGCTTTTCTTCGTAACCAAGTATTCCTTTTAGCTCTCCTTCTGAAGCTTCTTTGAACACATAATTGACTTCTTCTTGCGTTACCTCTTTCTCTAATTCAAATACAGCATCAGTTAAAGATCCATTGAGGATAGGAACTCGAACTGCATGGCCATTTAATTTTCCTTGTAATTCAGGGAATATCATCCCTATCGCTTTTGCTGATCCTGTCGTTGTTGGAATTAAGCTTTGTGATCCGCTTCTGGCTCTTCTTAAATCTGGCTTAAATGAATCAACGATTACCTGAGTATTTGTAAGGTCATGGAGTGTAGTGATGCTTCCATGCTTAATACCAAAGGTTTGATTAACGACCTTAACGACTGGAGCTAAGCAATTAGTTGTGCAGGATGCTGCTGTTACTAAGCGATGTTTATTGGGCTCATATAAATCATGATTAATACCGTAGACGATATTTAGAGCATCCTCTCCCTGTATTTCACCTTTAACAGGACATGCAACGACAACTCTTTTCATTCCAAGAGTATCGAAATATGGATTTAATGTTTGAGGGGTTTTGAATTTTCCTGAACATTCGAGAATTAGTTCTATTCCTTTTTCCTTCCATGGGACTTTTGTGAAATCACTTTCTTGAGAAAAAGATATTGGTTGACCTTCAATACTCAGGTTGTTTTGGTCGTTGCTTATTGCTTTGTTCCATCGACCATGTACTGAATCAAATTCAACTAAATGCGCAGCTCCCTTTGCATCACCCAATGGATCGTTGATATGTGTAATCTCGATTTTTTCTCTACCCCAGATCGCTCGAAGAACAAGTCGTCCTATTCGACCGAAACCATTAATACCGATTCGCATAACCTGTAATTGAGTTGATTGAGTGAATCAATAAAGGATAAGATTCCTCATATCAATTTATATTGATATATAGAGGTTTGTCGATGCAAGCCTTTTCTGAAGTTTGTTTTATCATGTGATTATATTTTTCCTTCTGTGATGGCCACAGCGATAAAGAGCGAAGTAGTTCTTGAAAATGCAATGGCCAGGAAATTGCTAAAAGCTTTATCTGATCCATTGCGATTGCAAATCATTGAGTCTCTTTCAGGAGGAGAGCGATGTGTTTGTGATTTGATTAATGAAATTGGATTGGCGCAATCGAAAATATCTTTTCATTTAAAAGTTTTAAAAGACGCAGGTTTGATTACCGATAGGCAAACTGGTAGATGGGTTTATTACCAATTGAATATTGACTCATTAAATTCTTTGCAAGATTGGATTGAACTGTTAAAAGAAAGCTCGCAACAACCATCGCAAGTTTGTAAATAAAGCAATTAATTTAAATCTAGTTTCCAATTGATTTAGCTCTATTCAGAATTGTTCTAATAATTTTTAGGTAATTATTTCTAGTAGGTATCAATGGATACTCTTTTATGCTTGGATAGTTATCATATTCTTATTACATCAAGATTTTTTGATATGAGCAAGAAAATCTCTAAGAAAGCCAGTGCTATTAGAACAATTTCTTTAGCAGTTGGTTCTCTAAGCCTTCTCGTTATTGCTGTTTCTCAAGTTACAGGCAATGAGGCCTGCACAAGCAATGCTTATTCGATTGAAAATCAAATAAGACTTTCATGATTTAATTTTCAATCTAAATATTTATAGTGCTTGATTTTTTTAGGTGAATTTTTCAAGAGATATTTTATTACTAGTTTGATTATTGTGGGATCCTCTTCGATTGTTGGATATTTTTATCAACTTCAAATTGCTGTTGGATATGCATTGCTTAACGTGTTGGTACTACTTATTTGGTCAAAACTCGCATCTCGCTAGACCTTCATTCATCCCGTCATTTAAATAAATTATTCTTGGTCTTGTGAAAAATCTGCTAGTTCCATTATTTTTTTAAATTCGTCCATCTCTTCATCCGAAACTCCTGTTTTCTCCTGAAGTTCTTTTAATAAAGCATCTATTTTTCTTTTGATATTTTCTTCGCTCAAAATTTTTAATTAAATAGATGACTAATTATAGATTCAATTCACCCTAAACCTGTTTAAAGACGACAAATTTTTGTTGTCAATTAGTACATATTGTTTTGGTAGTCAATTCAGGCCTGTGCTCCATCTGCTACACGCATCGTCATTCCTCCATCCATGTCATCATCATCGTTGTTGTCCATTATTGCCTTTCCAACCTCATAAAGAAGATAAGTCCCAACAATAATTAGAACGAAAAGGAAATTAAAATCTCCTGAGTTTGAAGCGTATGTTTGAATTTCACCCATAATTATCCTCTGTTAAATAACCCTCTTCTCTTTTGTTGTGGCTTAGCTGCTCTAGTTCCACGAGACTGCTGCATTTCAGCTTTAGTAATTGGCTTACGATTTTGGAAAGTATCCCAACCAAGTAAAGCCACAGTTCCAATGGCTCCAAAGAAAAGAACTACACCAGGTATTAAATCCATCTAGTTGAATTAAGTTCAACAAAGTTAGTGGAATTGTTCTTTAGACCGTGGATAACAAATATTGCTTCAGCTAATACCCCTGATAACTTTTGCTGTGTACGGGTGACCCCTTTACATTCCTTTACTTTTCCTTTACATTCATGCGCATTATTTGAGTTTAATCTCGTGACTCCAGAAGCAGAAAAGTTTAATGGTTGGATGGCAATGATCGGCTTTATTGCTGCTTTCGGTGCTTACGCAACTACTGGTCAAATTATTCCAGGCATTTTTTAGGTTCTTATATGACTTCTAGTAACCCAGTTTCTGATCAATCAATAGATCCAACTGATAATCAATCAGAAGGACAATCTGTTGATCCAACAGGAATCCCTGCTTACAGTTCTGCTTCTAACCAGATCATTACTGAATATGGCAAGCAAAACATGTTTGCTACCCAAGTACAAACTCAATTAGTTGAAAACTATTCCAGCTATCCTGAAGAAGCGGAAAAGACCAATGGCCGTTGGGCAATGATCGGAATGATTGCTTTACTAGGCGCTTATATCACTACTGGACAAATTATTCCTGGCATATTTTAAATAGCTTTAACAAATCAATCTTCATATAAATCTAGAGATCTTTCTCTAGATTTTTTTTTGTTCCATTTGAGCATTTAATCCATTTTTTTCATTTTTTGCAAAATAAAAATTAATCAGCTAAAAATGCCAAAAGTAATCATGTTAGAAATAATTACTCCAATGATCTCAGCCTGTCCAATCAAATTCAATCTTAAGAAATACGATCACTGATCATCCTGATCAATGGCGCGATTGACCCAATTGCAAGTACTGCAAACATAACAAATATGATTATTTTTGATTCCCATTTTTCCATGAAAATGGTTTAGCTAATTAGCTCTTATAACTGTGGATTTTTTCTAGCTTTCGAAAAAATTAGTAATTTATTATCAATCAATACTTTTCAATAAAAAGATAATCAGTCTTTACCGGAATTTTTACCAAAACCTGGGATAAAAGGAAACGCTTGATCATCTCCGAGGTCTGGGGCAGCACTAGTTTTCGAACCATCCAAGGCATCACTAGACTCTTCGATCACAATACCCATAGAGTTATCTTCGTTCATATCAGAACCCATTTGAGCGGCGTCTGCAGGAATAATTCCTGAAAAAATAGTTGTCGAAGTTAAAAAAACAGACAAAGCTAAAAAACTAGCAGCCCTAAATATCTTTTTGAGCATGAATACAAATCAGTTATATACAATCTAACGTCGGTATTCACCCGAACGCGTTAGGTCTGAATACTCAATTAATGAGATTCAATTAGATAATAGGAGTCGTAGCAATTGTTGAAACTTCTGAGAAGATAGCAACAGCCATGAATATGTAAGGAACTAATTTCATTGTTTTTGTGAATATGTATTAAGCATATATGCTCATCATCTAATCAGTGGTAGCTGATTGTACGGTTCTCGCCCCAACGACCATAAGTAAATTTGTTTGTGGCTATAAAAATATCTGATAACCAATATCAATTGCTATCACTGTTTTGTTGGATCGCTTTTTTTGCAAGATTTTCTAATTGATCAGGTGAAATTGGTGTCGTTTTGTTTTTACTTTCTTTTAATCCTCTTAGTAAAGAAGTAATTATTGCTAGTCCTAAAAATGCACCTAACACCAACCAAAAAATTCTCTCTACTAAGAGTGCTGTGGGATTACCAATTGCATCAGTTACTTGTTCCATCTTCTCGATTTGGGAAAAAAATAAGGATCAAAGCAGTTTTTCACTAATTTTGCCTTAATCCATCTTAGAAATTATCTGCAGAAATTCATGGCATAAAAAAACCCTCAAATTTGAGGGAGTAGATCCTGAGAGATCCCCATCACCCAGTAATTTCGAAATACTACTCGCTGTGTACATATTACGCAAGCTAATAATTCCAGATATGGGTCTTTTTTTCTGTTTTTTTAATCTTTCTAACACCAGATATGGTAGGGGTTGCAATTTGCTTGAAAAACAGTTAAAAATAAGATCCCCATCACCCAGGCCCGTAGGACACCATACCTAGGGTCTTTTTTATTGGAATTGCTTTTTATTTAGATCTTGGAGTTATTTAGTGACTCTGAAGCTGTGGAAAACTTAGACGGCTTGAAGTAATTTTTTTACAGAAGGATCGATTAGATATACATTCACTTCGTGCTAACCGTAACACTAAATATTTTTAGATCAGTTAGGTTTGTTCAAACAATTTTCTGATACATGTCTGAGCTTCAGCTAGTTGACTCATTTCCCATCTGGAAAGCTGTTTTATGGTGTTTCTATCCTATGGCTGCTCTAGTTCTCGTAGAACTAATCTCAAGATCGCTTCCAGACGATGATGACGATTTTGGTGGAGGAAAGATGATTCCTGCTTACCAACCTGTCCGAGCAAGATAGATTTAATCTTCGGCCTACTTCCATATTCAGCTTCAGTAGCTATCGATAGTTAAATAAATAAGTTATAACTCATAATTTTTTGCTGAGTATTTATACTTAAATAGTTAGCTAAGGAATTATGAAAGGTTTTAATTCATTTGTTTTAGATTTCAGTGTAAGTATTCTTGATCGAATCTACGAAGGTAGACCGATTCAACGTTTTTGGGTTCTTGAGGTAATCGCTAGAGCACCTTATTTTGCATTCTTATCAGTTTTGCATTTACAAGAGTCGCTTGGCCTAAAGACTCCTTTAAGCAACAAGCTTATGAAGGCTCATTTTTACCAAGCAATCAATGAGACGGAGCATTTAGAAGAGATGGAATCACGAAGCGGCAATAGATATTGGGTTGATCGATTTCTTGCTAGGCATTTAGTGCTCTTCTATTACTGGGTAATGGTTTTTTATTACTTGCTATCTCCATCAAATGCATACGATATCAATATAAAAATTGAAGAGCATGCGTATGAAACTTATGCAAAGTATCTAACCGTTAATCCAAACGATCAGAGGATACGTGAAATTGCTCAAGATGAGATCAATCATGCGAACGAATTAAAAGAAGCAATTGCTTTGATAAGTTAAGACGCCAACTTTTTGTTGATGTTAATAATGATAATTTTCCTTGTACCTTTTAATTTATCTAAAGCAAGCATCTCCAACAATTCTGAGCTTCTCGATACGAGTAAGGTTCTCTCTCTTTAGCAATGTTTTTGGGGAAACAGCCAAGCCTAATTTGATTCTGTTTGGCAAGGATTCAACTAATGATTCAATATCTGTTAAATCTTCATTAGAAGATGCAATAACATCTTTTGTGCATTCCCAACCTTTGGTCGTAATGATTTGAGGCCATATAAACCAAAGACCGCTAAATGCTCCGAGAATTAAGAAAAACAGATTTCTAATCATTGTTCAGATTTAATTGAGACTAATCTTTTGATTTGATTCTTTATTTATACCTAAGCAATTTGGATCCTCAAGACCAGAGACTAGGTTCTGCCGTACTCATGACTGCACCATTTTTTTCAAATATTTCAATGTTCTCTTGTATATGTTTTCCTAAGACACCTTCTAAAGCTTGAACTACAACGATCGCTTTTTCAGGATTATCTTTGCTGACACCTCTGAAAATCACCTTTATTCCTTTTGCTGATCTGGCTGGAGCCTCGTCGATGTCAAACTTTTTCACCCAAATCGTCAGGTACATTGACATCAAATGTACATACAGTTGTTTCAAGCATTAGGTGAGAAATAAGGATATTTCTTCAATTTAAAAGCTCCTACCTTGCTTGCAATAACGCATCATATTTGTGGCCTGACTGCAATAAATATATTATCGGATGTCTTTAAATATTCTTTGCTAGAGGAATTTTCCTTATGCCACACAAGCAAATTATCGCGTTCATTCGTTAAGTGGATCGTATTAGAAAATTGCTAAAACTACTTTGAATTGGGGAAGTATTTTGAATAGGCATCACCATTTAAGATGCAAAAATCGAATAAAAATATCTTAAAGTTTTCTGGGTATTCTTTCCATGGCAGACTTATTAACTCTTCAAGCTCCGTTTCACTAAGTTTTTTCATATTTGCGTATACGTAAAACCCGTCATCTAAGTCTTTTGGGATATCTTCATTAACCGAGCTTGTTGATTCATCTGAATCAGTAAAAAATGCTTCCTTAGATGAATCGAAAAATTCAATTTTTTGATGATCAGTTCTACATCCTTTAGCTATTTCTGCGAAAATGCTTATTTGGTCTTGTTTACTTGTTTGTTCTCTCGACATATTGATGTTTTGATTTGAGATAAAATTCTTATACCCCAAACTTACTATTTTTGATCAGGTTAAGTGGAAATGCAATGGGCATTAAGGCTGATTGCGTTGAGGTGCGAATAGAGCAAAGATACGTTTGTTGAGCTCAGAGGCACCATTAATGGTCGACACTCCACCTGAGTATTTAAGAGAAGCGAACTGAATTCTGGTTCCTGCTCCAACATTCTCAATGAATAAGTAGGCTATTCGTCTGATGCGACAAGGATCAATGATATAGGTGCGTCAATTCAGTCGAAGCTCCTCTGCATCGTTTAGGTGCCCTAACGGAGTACAAAAGCCTTTCTACTAGACACTTGGCCCCAGGCCACCAATATCCAGAAGCTTCTGCAAAGAATCGGTAAAGAAAAAGGGCCCCCTAGGGCCCTTTTTAAATGTCTAATTAACAGAGATTTATTCTTTCTACGGTTTCCCTACCTAAGACGTACGGTCCTACAGAACCAAGGAAGAAAAGGGAATTTTAGTATTAATGTACGTCAGGCAATCAATTGCATTGGTCATCAATTGATTGGCTTCTGGGGGGGAGCACTGACGTTTCTTATTCAAAGAAACAACCTTCTAAAGCTCAGTATAAAAAGAAGGTTGTCCTGAGAAGTTCAAAAAATATAAGAACAAACCTCTATCAGCCGTGTAGGAATAATTACTTAACATCTAATCCTTTTAGTCATAGTTATTAGGTATCGAGATTTGATAAGAAAATTTTATACAGAGTTATGTTTTTGTTGAACATACCGAAAAGTAATTATCCCTATCGGTCTTTACGGTCTCTGAGACTGATTAGGAGTGGTTAAATTTACGCTTGATATTATTTTTTTATGTCTAAAGAAACCTACCAAGAAATCAAAAGAATAAGTGGTGAGGAATTACAAGAACTGCTATCTGATTTGGATAATGTTTATGATTTAGGAACAGGCACTGTGATGGGTGATAGTTATTTTACTTCAACAGATTATTAGGTTACATATTTTTACCAATGTTTTGTTGAATTTGTTATTTGATTTTTTTTTCTCTACATTTTAAGAAATCAAGTTTGCAATGAACCATTTGTTGGCGACCTATATTGATCTAATTCAAAGTTTTGGTTTTATATTTTTAACGACCTTTGTAGGCTTTATCACCTTAAAAATAATTTCAGAGAACAACAAGGATAATTACATTGAATCTGTGAAAATAAAAGTTGATGAATGAATTATTTGCTAGAACATAAAATAAAATAGAAAAATGCCCAAAGCTTTTGAGCAATTTAAATTCTCTGATGATCAAAGAATAGGAGCAGTTTCCACATTTTGGGAGAACGTCCATCTTGCGGCCAAGGCCTTAAAAGAAGATACTAATTGCCCTAACGAGATCATTGCTAGTGGCTTAAGAGCCGTAGCAGCAGAATGGGATTAATTATGTGGTTAGTTTAAAGTCTGGAGCCTATTAACTTCTAATCTTTTTTGGGCGCGTTATTTGATTCTGGATTCTTTTTTTCTTCTTCTTCTTTTTTAAATCGCTCCATGGCTTTACTTCCTATCGCATCTTCGATTAATTCAAAAAACCATGTCTTAATAGGGTTAGCCATTCTTAACGAATTAGATAGTTTGTGAATAACCAGGTAGCAACGATAAACATAGCTGCTCTTCCGTGAATAACTTCTGATCTGCTTAGACGAGCAAAGATAGTCATTAATTACCGTGCTGCTATCCCTTTTATATCAGTACTTCTAATAGTATGCATGGGTAATTGTTGGGATCTTTCTTTTGTTTTAGGTTTTCAGACTTTTGCTCAATGCTTTTAATTTTTTTTTTCTATCGGGCTCTTACGCTTTGTACTTTTTCTTTAAATAATTGCTTCTTATCTATACGTGTATTTACTTTTAAGGTTGTGTAAACGCGAGGAGCACCTTTGCTATGAACGACCTCATGGCATTTTTTTACGCATTCAAAAACTTGATCCCACTCTCCTTCAATTGCAGTTCCATTTGGACCTAGTTCATAATCAAGCTTATACTCCTCAATAATTAATAAGCATGCCTTTATATATGGAGATAATGAGATACCTACTCCTATTGGAACCAAGCAAAGGTCTATACTTACCCACATATTAATTTTAAAAATAACGATTTATCTACAAATACTAGCTAGTAATTTTTGAGCTAAAAAGGATTTTTATTGAGAGCTTTTTAATGCAAAATTTAATTTAGGTCGGTTATCACTCAGATCCCGGTCTTTTTTGTCTCTCGTCCGCTTTTTTTATTTCATAAAATTTAAAAAACTATTAGCTATGGAAAGTAAGAAAATCAAGGTTTTACCAATTGCTATGATTACTTTTGGTATTTTTATAAGTAGTGTTACTGTGATATTTTCATAAATGCAGTAATTTGATAATTTTAATAAATTAATTAAATCAAATAAATATCTTATATGAATTTATTCAACATAGTAATAATTATTGCTATTTCAACGGTATCTCTGTACTTGATCTTTCTGTTGTTAGGTGTGGGTGGTATAGCTCAAAATAGAGAGGCGCAAGGTCTTGATCCTAAATCAAACAAGTGATTTTGTAATTTCTCTAAGGAATTTTATAGGTTTTTTCGCTGAATATTTTGATGTTTAGAGATTATTAACCCCTGCTTTTTTCACATGTCCCTATCAATGTTCTATTTCTAATGGGAGATTCAACTATGTAGGTTCCAAGTGTTCCATGTATTTTATATTTCGTTTTGATCCTATTACTTTTGTCTCTAAGCGTAATAGTGTATGAATTTCTTCTAATCAAAGTCCGACCTTCTTTTTTTAAACCTTTATTGTTAATGGTAGATTTTAGTCCAACAAGATTAATTGTTAGGTAGCTTGTTTCCCAGTCTGGTTTTATTAATGGACCTCTATTTATTTCAAATTTACCAGTACATTTAAGGAATAGTTCTTCTGAGTTTGCTTGCTGAATTGGAAGCAAGATTAATCCTGAAAGAAATAACAGTATGTATCTATTATAAGAAAATGGAAGTAAAATTCTTAAATAATTGAAATTAGTTCTTGAACTTCGATTATTTTTAATCATATATTTCTTTAATTAAATTTTGATTTTATTGAATTTTAATATAAAACCATAGTTTGTAGTTGGTTGTTTAGCTAATAACAAATTGAAGTTATTCATAATGATTGGCAAAAAAGATTAATCTTTTCTCCCTTTTAAAATCATTGTTAATGGTACACCTACTGTAAATAGTATTCCTATTATTAGGATCATCAAGCCTGTTGGAGAAAATATGTCTACTCCTCCAATTACTTGTGAAACATCTTTGGTTGCTATTAACAGCATTAGTTTATGGCATATGCCCAATGTGATGACAGATTATTTTCTCCAAGCCTCTTTTGCAATTTTCTTGAATTTATTTTCAATACAATTCCGTTGGTTGGATAGCTTTTAAATATTTTGCCATCCTTCCAGCATTGACGAAAAATTTCAATATCTGAAATGTAGTTAGTAAATTGTGTATGTGGAACTTCAAAATTAAGGTTTTTTAATTCTTGAAGAGCTTGGAAGTGATTAATATTGCAATGAAATATTTGAAAAGCACAGAAGTTAAGTGCTTTTTTCATAGCTAGTGATTGATGAAGCCACTTGTTGCCCATCTTTTTGTTTTTATTAGATGAATTCTCAGGCTCGTATAGAACTCCTCTTAGTTCTAACCTTTTTTTTATTGCGATGTTTTTAGGAACACTCTCTAGTGTCATAACCTTTTCTGTTATGTCTTCACTTCTTTTATTTATAGCTTTATTTATGTATCCATCGATATATTGAATACCAATACTTAATCCAATGATTTTGGGCTCTAAAATTAGTCTAGTGTTTGGAAGAAGTTTATCTAACCATTCTCGAAGATTTCCTTTTCCTAATGATAAAAATGCTCTTTGTCCAGATTTGTAATTAAATATCGAATTTTGAGATGAGATCCTTTCAAGATTCTTTATTAGGTGATCAAATTTTCCTTTATTCTTATTCATGATTTGTGCTTACACATTCGATCTAATAAACTTTCTTTAATGGTAGCCTTAATAAGAATATACAAATTTTATTTCTCAATTCAAGAATGAGTAGATATTATTGTCCTTTCTGCTCTTCTCGTTATCAACTTACAAAGACTAGGCGTGACGGTGTTTTGATATGTGGTCAATGCGACGAACCGTTGATAAAAAGTCCATTAATAAATTCAAAAAAAATTTTTGGTCTAGTTGCTGCATCAGCTTTTCTGGCTCCTCTACTAATAATGATTCTTTTTGTTATTGAAGAAATTAATACTGATGAGTTTCCCACTAATTCTGAACCTTTAGTTCGCTTGAGTTTTAAGTAATTAATGAAACCTGTAAGTTTTGATGATCGACTCAATTTTCCTGCAACATTAAGGAACCGTGAATATATTTTGAGTGTACTGAGTAATTACATTCCTGATAATGGATTGATTCTGGAAATTGCAAGTGGAAGTGGGGAACATGGTGTGTTTTTTCAAAAGTCATTTCCTTCCATTATTTGGCAGACTAGTGATCCTGAATTAATACATCGTAAAAGCATTGTTTCTTGGATTGATCATTACGGTCTTTCCTTAAAGATGCCAAAACCATTGGACATTGATGTTGAAAAAAGACCTTGGCCAATTACGAATAAACTCAGGGATTTAATAAAAGGAATTGTTTGCATTAACATGATTCATATTTCACCTTGGAGTTGTACGAAAGCTTTGTTTGAGGAATCAAAAAATTATATGCAAAAAAATAATTTCTTGATTCTATATGGACCATTTTTTATTAAGGGTATAAAGACTTCACTGAGTAATTTGAATTTTGACCAATCATTAAAAATGCAAAACCCACTTTGGGGAATTCGTCCTTTAAGCAGAGTTAATAATATTGCCTCTGAGAATGGATTTGAACTAGATAAAATAATTGAGATGCCAGCTAATAATGTTTCTGTGATATTTCGCTTAAAGTAAAAGACTCTCTTTCATTATTTTTGACTTCAAATTTCAATATAGAGCTGATTAGATAGGACAATAGATATAGTGCTCATATTTAATGTGGATTTTTCTGGCCCTGATGCAATTGATAAGGCTATTGAAGCTGGTTTTGATCTTGACGGAAGTCCAATCCCTTCAGAAATGCTATTTCTTTATAAAGAAGTAATGGATAAAGAAAATGCACGAAAAAGGACTGGAGTTAAGAAATCGATGCGTAACCGAATTGTTAAAACCGGGTCTAAACATTTAGATCAAGAAACTCTCAATACACGTTTACTTAATGCTGGTTGGGATGGATTAAGACCGAAAGAAATAGAATTCTTTTACAAATAAAATCGAAGCTACCAAGAGAAAATTATAAATAGGTGTCACACCTTTTTTATTCTAATGTTTTTTTATATTTAGTTCTTAAAGCTCTATACATTGTTTTCTTGAGCTATAACTCTTTGCAATTAAAAGCCTTTTTGTATTATTTGATTCTGAATGATCGATTGATGAGGCAAGCCGTACAGATCGACCTTTACATTGGTTAACAATAGTGTTACATTTATTTACATAAATATTTTTTTATTATGACTCCTGAAGCAGAAAAGTTTAACGGATGGGCAGCGATGCTTGGCTTTGTTGCAGCCTTCGGTGCGTATGCGACAACAGGTCAAATCATTCCTGGCATTTTTTAAGTTTTTCAGCAATGTCCTCTTCTACATCTCAAGTAATTACAGAGTATGGCAAGCAAAATATATTTGCTCGCGAAACTCCACCTCAATTGGTAGAGAACTATACCAATTACCCCAAGGAAGCCGAAAAGACAAATGGTCGATGGGCCATGGTTGGCATGATTAGCCTTTTAGGCGCATACGTCTCAACCGGTCAAATCATTCCTGGAATTTTCTAAATAACTTAACCATGCAACCATCTAACAAAACAATATTAGAACGAAGCATTGGCAGACCTGCCATGATGGCTTTCGTTCTTCTAACAGGTATCTATCTAACTACTGGTCAACTTATTCCTGGTGTCGTTTAATGAAAAAACAAACTAAGCAAGCAGTAAGAGTTGAAGAAGGCAAAATTATTGCTGAAAGACTCAACGGATATGCAGCATTTATTGGATGCTGGGCCTTGATAGGTGCTTACCTAACAACAGGTCAGATCATTCCTGGAATTGTCTAATGACAAATGAGATTATCAACTTACAAAAAATAGACCCGGAAAAAGTCATCGCTGAAAAGTTGAATGGATACGCAGCATTATTCGGATGCACAGCTCTCATGGGCGCGTATTTTACTACCGGTCAAATTATTCCAGGATTTGTTTGATGGAAAACAATTACTGGAAGACAGCTGAATTGATGAACGGTCGTCTCGCGATGATGGGTTTATTAGCTGCTGTTATTAACTATGGATTTACTGGCTGGATTATTCCTGGCTTTATTTAAAACAATTTTTTAATCAAATGGCTTTAAGTTATTGGCTTCGCGCAGAAGTAGACGATCTTCTTAATGAAGACACTTTTTTTGACATCTCAGAATATTCATGTCTTCTAGAAGATACTGACTGGGCTTAAAATTAGTTGATAAATATCGACAATGCAAACTACATTTAATTGTCAACTATGTAAACAAAGTTTTTTTGAATCATACTGGAGGAGAAAAGGTTTAATTTTATGCAAGCAATGTTTTATAAAGCTACAAAAAAATCAAAATTAGATTACTTTTACATCTTCACCTTTTAAATGAACCTCAACACATTTTGTTGTACATTCAATTGTCTCTTCATCTAATGAGCAAGCAGTAACACATTCGAAGTACGTGTCGATTGCGTCCCTTTTTTCCTCTTCTTTAAGGTCTTCAATTTTATTCATAAGTAGTCCTTGATCAAGAATGATAATTATGTATTAATATATACAGTTTTACAATCAGCATTTTTTACTAAACTTGAATTTATAAATTATTTACCATCAGTTGTGAATAATTTATAAATTCTTAATTAACATCTTGTTAATTATCGAATTTAAAATTCAATTGTTTTTATTAGTGATTCCGACAAAAATTCAATGGATTAAATATCTATCACCCTTGTTTGGTATGATGTTTTGTCCTTTAACGATTCTTTTCTTATGGACTATTTGGTCCGAGCCGGTGATTAATCCAGAACCCGGATTTGTAGAGAAGGTAGAGCCTTAGAATGTTATAAACCTGTTATTAATATTTAGTATAAGTTTTTTTTTAAACCATAGTTTTGAGTAAATAATATTAAATAAATTATGCTGCCTTCTTTTGGTTGTTTGAATCTATAGAGCAAAATTGACTCTGATTTAGTTCTATTGTGAGAAGTTCAATAGCTTGTTCCAGCTCATCTTCTGTTTTAAATCCTAAGACATCTGCTGGTTCTAAACCCAGTGAGCTGAAATCAGGTTCTATGCCAAATGGTTCTATCTTTTCTAAAGAACCAACTATGTCTTCTAGTTCTTCTAATTCAGTCATAATATTTTTATAAGAACTGAATTATTTTTAAAATATTTATGAAACTTCAAGTTTGAATCCTTTATCTAATAGTTGTTGGTATGTGAGTCTTGCTTGAAATGCAAGAATCTCAATTGGCTCTTTATCGTCTCTTTGCATAATGAAATAGTGGTTGTCTTCACCTTTTCTCGCAAAGATAACAATTTCAGATCCTCTTACCAGTCTCCAACAATCTAGAGATTTATGTTCGGATAATGGTCCTAAATCCCATGGAGCCTTCTCTGGATACTTCTCTCTTTTAACCCTTGGCATGTATTGAAAGTGACTATATCTTTAGCCTACACTTATGATCTTCAACGTCAAGAATTATTCTTTAATCAGGAAACGGCGGCTAAAGAATATCCTTCGTCAAACAATCTTTGATATGTAAATCTTGCTTCATATTCTTTAAAGGCCTCCCTTTTTCCATCATTCTTTTGGATATATACATATTTATCGTTTAAACGACTTCTAGTAAATGTATAAACGTTATCTGATTTTGTTAGCATCCATCGAATCGTTTTGTAGTTACTATGGTTTATATTCAAATCCCATGGAATATCTTCAGGATATTTCTCTAGTATTGTCATATAATCCCTAATGCCTACATAAACTATTATATCTAATCGTTGTAGACATGAGAATAAATACTGGATCTTGTGAATAACGACTTATTTAGTGACTGATATTCTCAATAAAATATCGTAAAACTTTAGATATTAACTAATTTTACATATATAAATATTAGTGTTAGTACATAACTCATGAACCTTTCTCATAATACTAACCGAATTTATTATTTTTAAATTGAATTTTTCTTTTAAAATTCCTTAAAACTGTCAGAAGTAAAATTGATTTTCCTAGTTTTTCTTTAATCAATTGCTTCTCTAATTTTTTATTTGTTTTTGATTCCTTAAGAAAAAAAGTTATTGAAGCTACTTAGCTCTTCCTGTTCGTAATGATATACATATGAGATTACTCGGACTCGATAAGGATTGTTTTTCAAACTGGTGGTCAAAACTTCCAGAGGGTACAACTATGGTTGTTCAACCAAAAATTGAAGGGTGTGCAATAGCTTTGAGATATAAATATGGGCAATTAGTAGATGCATATTCACGCGAGAATACAGAAATTATCGAAAATATAAGGACTATCAATACTATTCCATTGACTATTGATGATTCTTTAAAAGTTGAAGTAGAGCTAGAGGGGATTTTATATTCTCCAACTTCTAATTCCAAATATTTACGAGAGCAATTGCTATCGAATTCAAATCAGACGCATGATACTCAGCATCAACTTTTATTTTTAGCTTTGCAGATATTTTGTTCCGATGGTGATGAGTTGTCAGATTTGACTCAACTTCAGAATTGGGGATTTGAGGTTCCTATTACACTAAGAACTGATGATCCTAAACAAGTCAAAAGGTGGCATTCTCAATGGATAAATAGGGAATTGTTTTCAAATTTCCCTACTAACGGAATTGTAGCTAAATGCAATTCTTCTTCGATAAAGAATATTTTAGGTGTCAGTTCCTCCTCCCCAAATTGGGCATTAGCATTAACCCGATGAGATTGTTAGTGCTTTTTCTTGCTATTTCAATTCTTTCTTAACTATCCCTATTCTGTTTTTTTTTATGAATATTGCCAAAACAGTTGATTGAAAATATTATTTAAATAATGATCTTCTTAATATGGCATTTACTGATAAGCAAATGTTTGAAGCAATAGAAAAAAATGTGGATGTCAAAGATTGCTTTACAAAAATTTCGGAAGCATGCAAGGAGCTTAAAAGTAGTACAGGTTGTCCTGACGCTGATGTGGATCGGTTTCTTGAATTTGCAATTGGCAAGTGGAACTGATTTAAAATTTAAAATTTCGCATTTGAGTCAATATTAATTTGTACTCATTCAATTTAATCAAGCTTCAGTAATCATTCAGGCGCAATTTAATTACAAGTTTTTGTATTTGTAAGTGGTATTAAAGGTCATCTCTCCATAACAATTGACCGCCTATATGGAAAAGCGATATTAGCTTGATAATGATTTGTTCTCTCACGAAATGTTTTGGACTATATCCATTTTCTATTAATACATATTTCCAATTATTTTCTCTGCCTAAGCTAGCTTTTAGCTTCAATCCTTACTTTTAAAAAATCTAAGACATTGAGATAAGCAAAGCTATTTTGATTATGAATGATCAAAGTAGGATGTTTTATCTGTGATGATATGTAATGGTGATCTCTTTTAAACCATAATCAAGATGAATATATCTAAAAGGCTTGCCTTTTATAATCAGATGATTTCACCTCCTAGTATGTTTAAAATATTATGTTCTTGAGTACTTAGTCAGATTTAAGGAAAATAATAAATCTCAAGGAATGGTTGAAAGTTATTTTTTCTTTTTGATACTAGGAATTTAATAGAGTTCCAAATAATCCAGCAAATGCTGAAAGGATGAATATAGATACGATAAAAAAAGCTAGGATTTTAGAGAGATTCATTTTTTGTTGTAATAAGTAATTTTATTCTGATTCATTTCTTATCGATTATTCAAGGGTAAAGCTTTATAAACTGAACGGATTTATAGGAGTAGTTATTCGGTGAGTTCATAGCTGTCTTTAAAATTTACAGATCTTTTATTATTTTATAAACTTTTTCTTGCTATTGCTGGCGATTGAGCGTTTTCTAATAGATAAATGATTGGCTGAATCATTCACCTTAAGGTTTGCCAAAAACGACCTTTCCTATAAATCTATGCCCAGATCTCTGAATAATTTTCCACATAACCTTGAATTTCTGAGTTTCATCTAGTAGCTTCTGTTCCCATAACTTTTAGCTTTAATGTCTTGGACTAATATAAATATTGTAAGTTTGTTAATTATAAGTTAGTATTATAAGTACAACCATTTATTTATCATGCTCACTGGTAAGGATTTATTAGCCAAGGTCAAAGACTTGGGAGATGTCTCAAAATCTGATCTTGTTAAAGCTTGTGGATATGTATCCACTAAGAAAGGAGGCGGAGAGCGTCTTAACTATACTGCTTTTTATGAAGCACTTCTTGAGGCTAAAGGTGTAAACCTAGCCGCTGAAAGTGCTGGTGGTATTGGTAAGGGAGGAAGAAAACTTAGTTACGTGGCTACTGTTCAAGGAAATGGAAACCTATTGATAGGAAAGGCCTATACAGCTCTTTTAGATCTCAAACCAGGTGATAATTTTGAGATTAAGATGGGACGTAAAGGTTTCCGTTTGGTTCCAGAAGGAGACGGTTAATCGCTTAAAAGTTCTTCTAAATCATTTAGATATGGCCGCGAAGCAAATATGCTTCGTGGCTTTTTTATTGTCTAAATAATCCATGATAAATAGCCTTGTTTAATCATCTATATTTTATTTACTCGACTACATTTACAGCATCCTTTTCAAATCTTTTATTGTTTTTTCTCTTCAGCTTTATTCCTTTTAAAAAGGCAGGACTTTCATTTTTTTTAGTTTTCCTGTTTGTGTCCTATTAAAAAAAATGCATATTTCATTAGTAAATTATTGATTTTTATAGCGTCCTCATAGTCTTTCAATTGATTTTTAACTATCATCTTTTTGTAATTTCAGTCATTTTCTTGTCATCTCAATAAATTAGATCTTACTTTTTCTTCATCGTTAGCATTTTAGATAAATCGTTGTCAAGCTTCTCGCTTTCCTTCTGCCCCTTCATTTTATTGATACGTTAAGTACTTTTATTGATTTACGTTTGTATTTTTATATTCACATTTCAATATCTGACTTTGTTATATTTTTCTATGTAGAGTGAATCCTAATTTCTTGTTTGATCCCCTATATGATGAGCTTGTTACTAATACCTCGGAATTAATCGTTTTTTTTACTCGACATTTTTTTATTGAGCTTGTTTTGCCACTTTCTATTTTTACTGCTGTGATGCTTACATTGTTTGTTGATTGGAGTTGGATTCCCATTTCATCTGTTGAGAAGGGAGAAGGTGATACTCTCGAGGATTTAAAAAAAAACTATATGAATGATTTTTAATTTTTAATATATTTACTTATTGATTACCATACCTAAAATTATTTTTTTGTTTTGCTCCTGGATTGTATCCCGAAATAAATGGATAAACCTATTAAAAGGACAACAAGCAATGAACTGCTATTTCCTAGGATTTCTAAAAGCATATCTTTTCCGATATTTAAATTATATTTTAGCTATTTAAACTCGCTCAAACTATAAGATTTATTCTCATATACACTGCTGTTACAAATTTTTGATGTAACTAGCGGATTTTTTAGATAGTATTCTTTGAATAATTAACTTTTAGTTTGATAACAGGATAAGTAGTGATTTACTGGTGTCTAAAAAATAAGTTTTTGGAATATTAAAAATCTACAGCACTAGTTCTCTCCCCCATTACATATAGTAAATTTCTAGTCTGGGTTACCTGTCATTCAAACTAAAATCCCATTTCAAGAATTGCTAACGGTGTTACGGTTTAATATTAGATTAATTCAATAGTATTGGTTGCTTTCGCTAACTGGTTGCCAAACTTTGCCTTTTAGTGACAATGACAATCTTCTCGCCCATAAAAGAAAAGGGAATAAAATTTTAGTCCTTTTGTTAGATGTAAAAATAATCCTCAGTACTTCTAATAATGAGTCACTGGGATCTTTAAGCTCAGAGCAAATCCAGTTTATAGCCTCAGCACCATGTTTGATATCTCCGTTACTTATAAGGATTGCTCCATTATTCAAATCATATCCTTGCTTATACAGTTCCGTTAATTTATCGAGATTTTCTCTACCGTCTAAAACTTTTAACGATGGCAGACTGCTTTTTAACTCAAGTAATTGAGCAAAGTGATTGCAAAAAGGACATTCACCGTCATATATAAATAAGTTTTTATCGGACATGGTTATATTTGATTAAAACCATCTTACATATAGAGTTAATGCAATCGTGCTTATAGGTATTGATTTTATTAGTGATCTCAAAAAATCAAGAGATGATAGATTATATCAAATAGTTCTAAAGTCCATTAACTTTAAATCTTATTTTAAATAGATAATTATTTCTAATCTTATAGTTGTTATAAATATAACTTGTTTAATATAGACCACAATGATTGAATTCTAAAGTAATAAGTCATTTTCAATAAATAATCATATTTAATGCTATGAACCTGTATTTGAATACAATTTAGTAAATAAAATATTTATTATTTCTTATTCCAATAGATTTTAAATCTAATTCTATAAAATTAAAATAACAAATAAGTATATATTTTAGTTCGTATTCTTAAATATACTACTCTTAACGTTTTCCTCTTGTATCTGTGGTCGTAATAATGACATAGGAAGTGCTGTTACTATAGCGAATGAAAGAACTAGAATCAAATCAGTAGTGAAGTGACTTATACCTAGCTCAGAGTGGGCAAGAGCAAAGTTTAGATAGGACATTTCATTTCTATAAATACGAAGCAACATTAAGTTAATTTGTATCTAAGTTTGTATAATGTAGTAAAAGTTATTAATGAAATTTTATATATATTTCACATACTATATGACATATATTTGTTAAGTCTTTGATTGATTCAAATATTTTTGATGTTTTGTTTTTAATAATTCCTCACTTACCGCTAAAATTCTTTAGTATTAACACTACGTTTGTTTTTTGGAAGCTATTCGCTCATAAAGGACATTATGTTGATAATCCTCTCCTATATACGCTATTCAAATGCATCATTAAAGATTGATACGTATTTTTTATTTGGCGCGATAATCTTTTTTTTAATTTGTGGCATATTAATATTTCAAAATCAAATTTGGGAAGAAGAAGAGTTTTCACGAAATCGGAAATGGCTCAAATGGAAAGCCGATGCAATCAAGGAAAATAAAGCTGATTTGTCAAGCATTTACCCATGCTCCAAAAAATAATTTTTAATTTTAAGCCTCGATTGAAGACATTTTTATTCTGAAAACTTTGTTATCTGTTGCTTTTTGGGTTTAACATATTAGTTGCTTGATAAGCATAAAGAAGATAAAAAGAATCTATTAAACTGCTTTTTCTTTTTTTAATTGGATATGAATGAAATTAAATGTCCTGAATGTGGGAGTTCCATAAGAATAGATGAAGATAGTTACTCCAACATAATTAAGCAAGTAAGAGATCAGGAGTTTGAAGAAGAAATCAGCAAAAGATTAGAACTCTTAGAAGCTGATAAAAATAAATCAATTGATCTTGCAGTTAATAATATTCGCATTCAAATGCAAGAGGCTTCATTTTTATATGAAAAAAAACTACAGGCTCTTCAGTCGCAGTTGTTTGCAGCTGATGCTGAGAAAAACATGGCCGTCAACAAAATAAAACACGCTTTGGAAAAAGAACGAGATTCTCTAGCTTTTTTGTTGGATAAAACTAAAGAAAATAATGAATATGATAAAAAAATAGCTGTTTCTAGTGCAATTACTGAATTTAAAGAAGACTATGAAAAGATTAAGAATAATCTAGATAAAGTTGAATTACAAAAAGAGTTATCTGAAAGGTCAATAAAAATGAAGTATGAGATGAAGTTAAAAGAACGTGATGATCTCATTGAACGTCTTCGAGATATGAAAATAAAACTCTCTACAAAAATGGTAGGTGAGTCACTGGAGCAACATTGCGAAAATGAATTTAATCGTTTGCGTGCAAGCGCTTTTCCTAATGCATATTTTGAAAAAGATAATGATTCTAGCCAGGGAACCAAAGGAGACTATATTTTTCGTGATAACGATAATAAAGGAAACGAAATCGTATCCATTATGTTTGAGATGAAAAATGAATGTGATACTACATCTACAAAGAAGAAAAACGAGGATTTCTTTAAACAGTTAAATAAGGATCGTATTGAAAAGAATTGTGAATACGCAGTTTTAGTTTCGTTATTAGAATCTGATAATGATTTATTTAATTCTGGTATTGTTGATGTTTCATATCGATATCCAAAAATGTATGTTGTACGTCCACAATGTTTCATGCCTATTATTTCTTTATTAAGAAATACCTCAATAAAAGCTCTAGAATATAAGGCCGAATTAGCACTAATTAAAGAACAAAATATAGACATTACTAATTTTGAAAAGAGTCTTGAATTATTTAAAGATGCTTTTGGTAAAAATTATTCACTCGCTTCAAAACGTTTCGAATCCGCTATTATTGAAATAGATAAATCTATCAATCATTTGCAAAAAACTAAAGATGCGTTACTTGGTGCAGATAGAAATCTACGTTTGGCTAATGATAAAGCTCAAGATGTCACTGTGAAGAGATTGACTAGAAATAACCCCACTATGAGAGAGAAGTTTAACTTAATTAGCAACACTGAGGCAGCATAATTAAATAATATATATTTATAAAAATATTATTATAAAGTTTCTTTTTTAATAATATAATTTTATTAAATTATTAATGTATATGAGTGGTTGGTTGTATTTAATTA
Organism: Prochlorococcus marinus XMU1408; assembly: GCF_003208055.1. Lineage (NCBI taxonomy): Bacteria > Bacillati > Cyanobacteriota > Cyanophyceae > Synechococcales > Prochlorococcaceae > Prochlorococcus > Prochlorococcus marinus. The sequence goes on along the minus strand of NZ_QJUE01000002.1, from coordinate 719,735 downwards.
AAAATGGTAACTTATATAAGATTGGAATAACTAAAAATCTTGATAATAGGATGCGTCAATTAAAACCAGATTATATTGTTGCAAAATTATATTCAGACCAATTTAAGAAATTAGAGAAGGAATTCCATCAAAGATATAAAAATGTGAGGATCCCTCAAACTGAGTATTTTCGACTAGATCAAAAACATATTAGAGAGATTAAACGGAGAATTAATAAAATCAAATATTCTAAAAGGGTTATTTTAGAAAATTTAATAAAATCATGCTGCTTATTACTATGTATGTTTTTTATTGTACTTACTTTTATGTATTTAACTGTTAATGATTTAGAAAACATACTTTATAGGTCACTTTCTCTAATGGAGAAGATTTCATATTTTTTTTCCTTTATTACTTTATTTCTTAAATCGGATAAATATCTAAGTTTTTGGAATGAAATAAAATATAGATTATCAAGTACATTTATATTTTTCCTATCTGCTTTATTCTTTAAGGTTGCTTCGGTTTTTTTACTTTAAAAAATACTGCTACTCTGAATTATTAATCTTCCCACATATCTTTGCTTGATTTTTCCTCTTGTTGTCGCTTAAGAAGACTAAGTCTTTTATTAAATTCAATCTCTTCCGGACTTTTTAAATCGTTTTTTGGGTTTTTGGCGCTTTTCTCTTTAACTTCAAGAATCTTTTTACTGAAGTCATCTGAGAAATATTCTTTAATTTCTGCCCAAGCCTCTTTTTCTTCAGCATGTCCAACAGTGCCTTTAATTTGATCAATAATTATTTCTCTTACAAATTTCCTTAGATCAGCCTCTGTCATTGAGGTTACCCGATTTGATATATATATATCTTTAAGGGAATCTAATTCGGCTTGTGTTAGATCTTTGTAGCTAAGTTCTTCCATTTTCTTCGATTAGTATTTATTTATAAACCCATTTTGCATCAACTACCTTTGAGTTTGGATTAATTGTCTGAACATGCGCTTTAGCTTCGTTTTCATTATTAGCGATAATGGTCTCTTCGAATAATTTGCCTACAGGGTCAATCAAACTGACTTTAAACCTCATCTTTGTTATTAATTTTTCCTATTTTATAATAATATTTTTTTTTATAGCAATTGTTTCCTTTTATATGTTAACAAATTGAACACGGAGGATCTATTTTAGCGCTATCCATTATTTAATCGGTTGAAGAGTGCCTCAATAGATATTGCTGTAAAAAATAGACTTAATGAAGGAATAAAGATCGGATACCATAGACTTTGAAATAAAGTGAATAGATTTGGATTTCCATTTACGCTTAATATAAAACTTAATAATAGAAATATCGCACCTATTATTAATATGTATAGATTATAAATCAATACATTATCAAGTATTTTTTTCCAATTGCTTTCTTTTTGCTCGTCCATAGCTTAATAATTTAATGTTTTGCTAAACAATAGTGATTGATTTTTGGTACCTTACGAACCACCTCTAAATGCATAAAGATCAATTCCAATTGATCTCAAATAGAATGCGCCTAATATAGCTGTTAAGTTTAGGCAAATAACAAACACCCATATCTTCCTTGTTTTTTGTGTAGATTCCATTAGATATCCTTAATGTTTATTATTCTACCTATTATATATAATCAAAGATTTTAAGCTTTATTTACATAACTATCTCAACTCAAGGCATCAAGATCCCTTCTATAGTGCTTTAATTTCTTAATATTGGAATTAATAGAATTCCATTCTGTGTCTTCTAGCAGATCTGAATAATGATTACTATTAGATGGTAGTTTCTTCTCTAATCTCCATCCTGCCTCGTTTAAGAAGTCAACATAATCTCTCGTAAAATGTTGATCGTTGAATTGTGTATGATCACAAGATTTCTTGACAATCATTTTTCTTTTTTTTTGAATTTCTAATTGCATCTCTAGGATTTATTCTTAATTGTTCTAACTACAAATCATTCATTTTGTTATTCCCTTTTTGTAGTGTTAACCCACGATTGGCTGATAGCCAAGAGAAGATTTAAGTTGTTTTTACCAAAATTTCACTTAATTTGTATCTGATGTTCTCTAATTGTTTTTGACTTCCAAGGAATATTAAAATCATACCTGGAGATAAGTTGATCTTATCTTTTGGGTTACCACTTAACTTTCCAGAGACCTTTGTGGCTAAAAGTAAGGCTCCGTCAAGGTTAGAAAAATCAACCCCTTTTTCACTTTGAGTGGTGAAATTAACTATTTTTTCTATATTTTCCGTTAACTTAAACTCCTCAATTTCACAATCAGAGCCTGCCAATAAATCCATAAAATCTACGGCTATTGGTCTCAATGCAGAGGCTGCCATTGTTCTACCTGCTGCTACATATGGACTAACAACTGCATTTGCTCCGGCAAGTTTTAACTTATTGGCTGCTTCTTCTGTAGCTGCTCTAGCTATTAATCTGCAACTATTATTTAAAGCTTTAGCACTTAGTACCACATATAGATTTGCTGCGTCATTTGGCAAGGTAACCACTAAACTTCGACAATTTTTAATTCCTGCAAGCAATAGTGTTTCGTCCATTGTGGCATCTTCCATAAGGACATTAAAACCTTTTTCTTCTGCTTCGTTTTTTCTTGTAAGGTTATTTTCTATTATTATTGTTGATATTTTTTCAGATTTAAGTTGATCAGCAATTTCTTTTCCTGTTCGACCATATCCACATACGATTACATGATTTTTCATTCTTCTAATTAATCTCCTTAATCTTAGCTCTTCTAATTTTATGAAATATCCTAGTTCAGACAATTGTAAAAACCTTTGCAGAGTTAATTGAACTACAAATAATCCGCCTCCAATAATTAGAAAAGTTATTATTCTTCCAGAGGAACTCAATACCTCAACTTCACCAAAGCCAATAGTTGTAATTGTAATTAAGACCATCCATAAGCAATCTCCCCAATCCCAGCCTTCTGTTATGCGATAACCTATAGCGCCAAAAAAAAACAATAAAACCAGTAAAGATATTGGAGCTGCCCATACTTTTAAATAGCTTTTATAGTTATTGCCTTTCAGTAGCTTCAAATCATGCCCTTCAAATGATAATAATAGTATAGTATTAATGTAATAAATCTTTTATGCATTTATATGCATAGTTTGTACCGCTATTAATCTTATAGATTAAATTAAATAGTGAAGTGACTTCATTTTTTAATTATAGTAGATACAATCTTATTCATATTTATTAATTATCTGATATGGATCTTCTTAGCTCTGAGGACAAAAAAGAATTATTTGAGGATGCTTATCAAGATATATCAGCAATTCTTGCAGGATTACGAGATAAAGGCTTATCTGACATGGAAATATTTGACTTTGGAAAGTCACTTATTAATCACTTTGACCCTGTCAAGATGGAAAATTTAAAAAAAGATTCTGATTACCAAGATGCCTTGTTTAGAGAGGCAAATGATTTGTAACCTTTTTTATTCATTTTAATATTTTTATGTATTATTATTGATTGAATTAGGTTTGAGTATCAGTTGTTTTAGATTTTATTTTTTTTTAAATAATCAATTATTTTTTTGCTTTGCTCAATTGTTAATGATGAGAGTGGGCTTGATGCTGGTATTTTTAGAATAATACATGTTGCAATTATTTCTGGGGGATCAACGCTCATAGCCTCTGCGAGTTCTTTTACTCTCAATTTAGCTGTATGAAAAACCATAATTTTTATGCTCGTAGAAAGATCTACATGTGTTTTTTTTTAATTTATTGCTATGTGTATAAATATAAGTTATCAACTAGATTTTATGAGTACAGATAATGATTTGAAGTTAACTCTTCAACATGTTCTCGCAAATGCTGTCTTAAGAATGGAATCTGCTAGCGAGGCTAAGACTAGAAGATGTATATTTCAAGAGTATAAGGAATGGATGGGATCATCTATAGATGATTGGGTTTTAGCATTACCAAATGATTGGGGGAAGTCTGATTCTAACTTTTTTTAGCTGTATTTGATTTGGGGATTTAAATTTTCTAGTTACTTAAATAGTTTGTATTTGATTTAACGCTTTTCAATTAAAATTTTTCTTAGCGCATTCATATCCGGATTCTCTTATGTCTTTATTTTCATCAAAAATAGCTTTAAGTGCACAATCACAATAATTAGTTATTAAATCTTTTGAAATTGACTTAGTTGCTGGATTACTTAATGCACTTGAAATACAGTCCTCCATTTGACTCTCAGGGTATGAAGTAGCACTTTCTACAAAGGAGAACATTAAAAATATGAGAATTAAAAAAATCTTCATTTAGTTTTAGATTAATTTATTTAATAATACTCTTTTATTATTCTAATGATCAAAAAATAGTTAACTGAGTTATTATTTTATTTTTTTATATTCAATTAAGCTTGTCAAATATATAATGTATAGAAATTTATAGCATTAAATGTCATTAGATCAATTAAGAGGATTTTTAAAGGAAATGCAAAATGACGATTCGTTAAAAAATGAGGTCATTTCGTCTTCTACTGCTGATGATGTTGCTCTAATTGCCATGAGACGTGGTTATGAGTTCTCAGGCGATGAATTGCTACGATTTTCTGGTAAGAAAGTTGGCAAAGTGACAGTACAAAAAAATGACGTACCAGGAGAATATAACTAAATATCCTATTTTCTTCTACTTAATTCTTTTACTACACTTTCCCACTTTTTACTGGCTTTAAGATAAGTCATTCGCTTAGATTGCTTCTTTATATAAATAATGACGCAAAAAATTAATATGGATAGTATTAATAGAATGAATAATAAATTCATTTTTTGCTTACAACATTAATATTTTATTATATCCAATATATTAAATATAATAAAATATTAAATATTATTTTTATTCTTTCTGGCTTAAGTGAGTAAATTCACTAATATTTTAACTTATTGCCATTTTTATTCTTTTTCATCTAATATGTATAGTAGCAATAACTAACTTTATGGATATTACATTTCTTTCAATTGTATCTTTTATAATTCTGGCAATAGTGTTTCTATCAATATTTTTGTTTAAGAGTGTTAACAAAAATTCATTCATTGCTGATGATGGATCTGTATTTCAAAATCAATCTGATTTAGATGTTTATCAAAACCTATTTGAGAAAACAAAACAATTTTTCTCAATTGATGATGAAAAGGATTCAAGTCAATCAATTTTAGGAATGGATAAATCTTTTTTAAAAATACTAACTAGTGATGGTTTTCAAGACCTGAAAACCCTTGTTAAGTATCGTAAGCAAATTAAATTACTATCAGATTTAATTAATACTTAGTTTGAATTTAGTCACAATATACTAGTATAAAAAAAATCTTTAAACAACTAATGAATAAAACTGAATATAGCGAGGATCAATTTTCTGAGATGTCAGAGGATGCTTTTGTTAATATCAAAGAAGCCTGTATGAGACTTCAAGAAAGAACTAAGTGTAGCAATGAGGTCGTCATTAAAATGCTAAAAGATGTAGCAGACTTTTATATATTGCAAGATGAAAAAAACAATAAATAATTTTTTAAATATTAACTATTACTGAAGATATATTGTTTTAATGGTTCAGGGTTTATTAAATTTGTATTAAGATCATTGAATATTTTATTATCATCAACAGATCCATCTACTTTAATTAAATTATTTATTACTCCAGTAAATGTTATATCACCTCCAGTAGTGCTTGCTAGTACTGTACTTGGATTAAATAATTTAAGAAGTTCAGGTAATACAGTTTTACCCCTAATAAATTTACCAGCGAAAGGTAATGAGAAATCTATTACTGGTGTTATTAAAACATTAATATTTCTTGGTTTGATTTTTTTATCAAGATAACCATGTGGCTCAATATAAATGGAATCTAAATCATTATCAATTATATAACCATTTTCAAGATTTGGAACTGATGCTCCCGAAGTTGCTTTGATATTTAAGCTTTTATACGTGAAACAATCTCCAGGCTTGAGTGTTGTTACCTTCTTAAACCCCAAGCGGCTAACTACTTTGCTTGCTGCATGAGAAGCTACCACTGATATAGATTTATTTATTTTTTGGAGTGTTGGTGGATGGGCATGATCTGGTTGACCTTGGGTAAGCAATAAGAAATTTATATTATCAGGAGGATCGAGTTCTTTACGCAATTCACCTTTAATAAGCCAGTCTCCAGGGGGGAATGTTAAATCACCATTCAACCATGGATCGATTAAAATTCTGATTTTATCAAATTCAATCAGCCAACCATTTGCACCGTAATAGGTAGCTTTTATTGTCATTAGAATTTTCTTATAATATAACTTATATTTGTTTGCTTAGTGGCACAGAATTATTAGATAGTATTGGTTTTTCAATAAATAATAAATATTGCTAAAAATATAATAATGATTACAAATATAAGAATTCCAAATTTTTTCATATAATTTTGAAATTCATAAAGCCAATCATTTTCCATGTTAGAAGTAGGACCTTTATTTATTATATACTGATATATTAAATTTCTTCAATAGTTCTTTGTGTGAGTGATTTATTATCACTCACTTTAGTTTTTAATTGTCTAAGATTATTCTACTTTTTAATGTACTATGAAAATTCGAGATTGGGAAGGTATTGCATTAATAATAGGATCAGGAGATATTGGGAATCATGTTTCAGATTATTTGACAAATATTGCACCAAGATTGGATGTTATCATCTGTGGTCGTAATTTAAATAGTAATAATGGTATATATCTAGACTTGGAGAGTGATGAATCGTTCAATTATTTTGAAAAAAAACTTTCTTTATTTAATAAGCCTTTTAGACTAGTAATTAATACAAGCGGTTTCCTTCATTCTAATCAAATAAAACCTGAAAAAAGACTTTCACATGTTAATCGCCTTAATATAAATAAGAACTTTTCTATTAATGCTATTGCACCAATATTGATTGCCAAAAGTATAGAAAACTATCTTAGACCTGAGCTCCCATTTTCATTTTCAAGTTTAAGTGCAAGAGTAGGAAGTATAGGTGATAATAATTTAGGCGGATGGTATTCATATAGGGCTTCTAAGGCTGCTCAGAATCAATTCTTAAAAACTTTGAGCATTGAATGGCGCCGTAAATTCCCTAATGCCGTTGTTACTATATTGCATCCTGGTACCTGTGATACAAAGCTTTCTAAGCCTTTCCAATCGAGTGTTTTAAAAGATAGGCTTTTTACTCCTGCTAAAGCTTCTGAATATTTGATTAATATTATTTCTGAACAAAAACCTACTGATTCAGGTAAATTTATCGCTTGGGATAATTCCGTTATACCTTGGTAGACTTAGTATTTTATTTCTATAATATTTTTTTGTTTTTATAACATTTTATAATCAAGATGTATTATATTGGGATAGTTATTCTTTCAAATCTTGAGTAAGCATATCATCGCGATAGGAGGTGGAGGTTTTGGTAGAAAGCTCTCTTCTTCTTCAATTGAAAAATATATACTTAGTATTTCAAATATTGATTGTCCTAGGATTTGTTTTCTTCCAACAGCTACAGGTGACAATGATTCTTATATAGTTCGTTTTTATTCAGTTTTTACACATTTAAAATGTATACCTACACATATTGAGTTGTTCAAAAGAACTATAGATATAAGCGATCATATTATGAATCAAGATGTTGTTTTTGTCGGAGGTGGCAATACTAAAAGTATGCTCGCTGTTTGGAGTGATTGGGGTATGAGTGAGATTCTTAAAAAGGCTTATAATAAAGGGGTAATAATGAGTGGCGTTAGTGCTGGGGCCATTTGTTGGTTCACTTCTGGCATAACTGATTCATGGGATAAACAACTAAGGATTTTACCTTGTTTAGACTTTATTAAAGGGACTTGTTGTCCTCATTACGATGAGGAACCATCACGTATTCCTTTCGTTAATAAAGTAATTACAGAAAAGGAAGTTAATAGCTGTATTTCAATTGAAGGTGGCGCAGCTTTGCATTTTATAGACGGTAATCCATATAAAAATGTTAGCTTTGAAAAAAATAAAAATTCATATAATATGTTTCTTGAGAACAATGAAATCATTAAATGTCCATATCCTGGGTTGCAATTGTAGAATTTAACGAATTGATATTTAAAAATTTATTTTATATCAACTTATAGTATATTAATTTTATCTAAATACTTATTTATAACTTCCATTCATGTTTCTTTTTTTATTAACTTTTGCAGAGATGGGACTAACCTTACCTCTGATTATCTTATTAGTAATATTTGGAGGTTTCTTTTTAATAAGTTTTTTTATAACCAGTCCAAATATGGATACAAAAGGTTTACTTCGAGTCCTTTATTCGAAGCCAGTTAGGAAACCAGATGGTTCAGTTGAGTATCCTGATAGTGGGAAAAATTAAATTATAAAAGCTATCTTTTTTTTATGAATTATCATTATCATTTTTGAAATAGATGTTGTGAGCAGACTCATTAAGTTTGGTTTTTTATGATCTCAATAATGTATCTTTTGTGAAAGTTAGATCTACCTATAGCCTCATTGGACTATTGAAGAGTAACGTCTTATAGGAAATTAATTCAAATATTAAAAAAATTGAAAAAAAGATTGCTTACTAAATTCGAAATAGTCAATGAAGACAATATCAACCTGACTTTTCTCCCATCGGGATTAAATGGTAAAGCCTTAGAAATATCGTTGGATGATATTCCTTCTAGAAAAGAGGTTAGAGAAGCGATTCCTAAGCATTGTTTTAGTCGCCAGACCAGTAGTTCGCTTTTTTTCCTTTTTAGGACATTAGTGATACAGATTTTTGTTGTGTTTCTTGGTCTAACTATCCCTCTTTCTAAAGAGATGATTCCTGTATGGATTCTTTATGCAATTCTCTCAGGAACGACTTCAATGGGCCTTTGGGTATTAGCCCATGAATGCGGCCATGGAGCATTTTCTGATAATCGCAAGCTAGAGACATTTGTTGGCTATTTTCTTCATTCGTTTTTGTTAGTTCCCTATTTTTCATGGCAAAGGTCTCACTCAGTTCATCACGCCTTTACTAATCACATAACTGATGGAGAGACGCATGTTCCTGTTGTGATATCTGGTGATGGTAAAAACGAGAAAAAAGGAGGAGAGAATGAAATGGAGGCTTCTTTGTTCTTGGGTAAATTTTTTTATGGCTTGAATCAATTGTTTCTTCATTTAATACTTGGGTGGCCTGCATATCTTCTTGCTGGTAAAACCGGTGGACCTCGCTATGGAACCAGTAATCATTTTTGGCCTAGGTCACCATTCTCTAAAAAACTCTGGCCATCTGTTTGGGCAAAAAAGGTTTGGATATCAGATTGGGGAATTGCTTTAATGCTGATTTTCCTAATTTCCTGGACAGTAAATTTTGGTATTTATTCAATGGTTAGTCTTTATTTAGGCCCCCTAATTGTTGTTAATATTTGGTTGGTAATTTATACATGGCTACATCACACTGATACTGATGTGCCACACCTTGGCGCAAGTGAATTTACTTATATGAGAGGTGCTTTCTTATCAATTGATAGGCCTTATGGAAAAATTCTTGACTTCCTCCATCACTCTATTGGTTCAACTCACGCAATACATCACATAGAACCAACAGTTCCTCATTATCATGCAAGACTTGCTACTCGTATATTAAAAAATAAGTTTCCAAAAGTTTACCTTTTCAATCCCACTCCTATCTACAACTCTCTTTGGCATATTGCCACTAATTGTGTAGCTGTAAAGAAAGAATATGAGATTGATAGGTATGTTTGGAAACAACCAAAGCATATCTAATAATTTAATTTTAATTCTTAAGGCAATTATAAACTATATAAATTTATTTTTTTATATTATTATTTTACTAATTAATGATTATCGATTTTATAGTTAGAGAAAATGACGAAAAAAGACTTCGAAAGATTTTTATTAAAAATTGAAAATTTGAATAAATTAGTTGATTTAATAAAAGCTTCGCCTGAAAAATATGAATTATTTATTAAATGCAAAAGTCATCAAGAAGTTGTTGATCTAGCAAGCCAATGGGGATTTGATATTGGTAAGAGATGGGGTGAATCTTAATCAAAAGATACCCTTTGTAAATCTATTCTCCACCTCCATTACAACTCCATACTTTTGAGGGAATTCCTTGCGTATTTTTCCCATTAATACGGAACGTTTTAGTTATGCATTCGTTTTGAGAATCTGCCCAGATTGAAATTGGCTCAAGAGCTTTTGAAACCTCTTTTGTTGATTTAGATATTGAAATAATCGAAATTGTTGAGAATATTAGAGAAAAAGTACTTAAACCAGCACAAATAAGGAATTTGTTACTGTCAAATAATTCTTTAAGCATCAATAAATTAGTTATTTTTATAACACTACTTATATTTTTTAGAATAATCTAACTAAGTTATCTTTTGTAAATATTAATGATTATTTGATTGCTTGCAGTGTTTGCCGAAATTGGAATGATTTCTAATTTTTCTTTTCAAAAAAATCTAGGATTTTTTTTAATCTGTCTGTATTTTCAAAACTTGGACTTGCTGTTAGAAAAATAACTAAAATTATCATTAATACACCTATACTAGATACGCCTAAAAGAAGCTGTTGGAATGGATCTAATGATTCAAGCATTTTTAATTAATTTAAACTTATAAAATTCTTATAATATTAATTGAATAAAAGCATTTATTTCAACTTGGCATCTATATGTTTTAGTTCTTGCATAATTATTTACTATTGTTTGGATCCTTAGGCCATCTAGCTTTAAGATTAAGTGGGTTTCTGAGATTTACTTCTACAGGTTTCCCTTGAGCTATTGCAATCAAGGCTTTAAATGCCCATCCACCAATAATTAAAATTAATGAGATTAAAACTAAATAACTAATGTTAGTAATCATTATTTTGTAAATAATTTTTAAAATACATTATGATTTTATCTATTTGTTTTTATCTATTTAAAAGTTAATAATAAATAATTTTTGTATTATTTGTTAAACCATAGCGGATTGATTTTTATTGATGATCATTCACCTACCCTCTTGATCCTTTTAAAAACCATTAAAATCATAATGAATGTAAAACTATAGCTATATATACTTAGTCATTTTATCTTTCTGTTTTCTGATTGTGTTTATTCGACCATTTTATTATTATTTTTTTAATTTTTATTGATTTTTATCCAATTTGGTATGAATATATAATAGCTGGTATGTTTTTTAATGATTAACAATACATATCTATATTTGATTTTATCTTCTCTAGCCTTTTTTTCTTTATTATTTTTATTTTTTAACTTTAAGTCTAATAAAAACAATATAGATAATAAAATACTCCTTAAGAATCTTTTAGAAAATTTAGATATAGAGTTACCAGATGAATTAAAGCAATTAGATAATTCATCTACAGATCCGCAAAAACTATCGTAAGTATCTATTTTTATGACCCAATTTCAATTTGATGATTCGGAGACATCCGGCATATGGTGGTCTACTAATGTTTCTATTCGAGACCTTTGCGTAGAACTAAAAGAAGATACAAGTTGTAATGATAATGAAATAGTTGAACTTCTTAGATCTATTGCAAAATCAATAGAGCTTAATGGTTTATAATTATATTTAAGTAAACTATTATCTAATATATTTTTTTATTGTTTATCCAATTGTAATTTCCATTGCGATGCTTTCCATTGTGATAACCATGGTTTAATATTTTTATTCTCATTTTCTAATTTAGACTTTAGCCAAGCTTCTAAAGATGTTGGTACTATGTTCAATTCTTTTTGAAGCTTTTTTAATTTATTCATATCAGCCCCATATCCTGACCTTTCTATCCAATCAGCCATAACACCGATATCGTATTCCAATAGCTTTATCACTAGTCTCGGTAGCATTAAATAATTAGTTTTAATTCCCTGCGAAGATACGATTCTTTGAAGTGTCATTGCCATTTCTAGTCCTGTTAATTCTTCACCTGCAATATTTATGTCTTGATCTTTATATTCATCTGATTTGGACAGAACACCTCTTACCCACTTCCCGATATCCTCTACCGCTATTGTTTGCCACTTGAAATTTTTGCCAACTATTCCAGGAAAAATATTTTTTGAAATTGAGTAACCAGGCAGTTTATTTTCAAAATTTTCAAAATAGCTAACTGGTCTAAGTACAGTTGTAATTTTTCTTAGACCCATTTTCTTAATGTATTCCTCTATGTCCCATTTACTCGTGAAATGACCTGGCGCTGGATCGTTTTTTAATGGATCTTTTGACTTGCTAATTGAACTAAAAATGAAGTGGTTAAGCTTTCCTTGCTCATGCGCAATTTTTACTTGATTTACCAAATTCAAACCCTGTTGTATTTCATACTCTCTAACAATACTTCCTCTAAATATCTTCCAACCCTTTGTTGGAGTGGTGTTTCCGAAAATTGCATTAACGCCATTAAAAGCTTTGTTTAGACTCTCCGGATCCATCAAATCACCTTTAACTAATTCAACGTTTTTCAGCCTTGATAATTCGATAGCCATTGCTGATTTTATATTTCTTGTAATTGCTCGTATTTGATATTTATTCTCTTTACTAAGCTCTTTGACTACGCCAACACCTTGTCTACTGGTTGCCATTGTTACTGCAACCAAAGGCTTTTCCTTGATATCAGAGGCATTAATTACTTTTTGATCTAGCACAATTACCTGTCTACAGGTTAAGCAATGTAAACTATAAATGAATTTATGTAAAGTTGCTCGGTTTTTTAGAAATGATATTTGTTTAAAGCATTTATTTTCTTTGTTGTATCAACTTATTGTTAGAAACTCTTATTGTTTCGTAAAGGATTGTTTTATTTACTTTATTTGTTTTCAAATAATGGCTATGTATTTATAAGTGCTTAATTTGATCATTATGGCAAATGAAGTTCTTCCAGTTAAGGATCGACAAAACATTATCTTTGATGTCGTCGATGGTATCCCTCCATCTGGGGATGAATCAGATGAAGTTAGATTTTTTCGTTCTCAGATAGAATCTGATAATTCTATGCTTGAATATTCTGCTGAAGAATTAGGTTTTAATAATGTGTTGTTTGAGTATTTAAGTCAGGGTTGATCTTATATTTTTAAGTATCAATTCATTGTAGACCTTGGAATAATTCTTTGTGCACTGCAAATGTGTGGTAAAGGCATGTGCCATTTTCAGGGGATAATCTTTCTCCATCTTTGTTCCAAGCAAGTGAGCAGATCAATTCTCCGTCCCATTTTACATCATACTCATTAATTTCTTTTGACCATTTTCTTACATTCTTAAAGTGTTCAGGCATATGTTTACCTATCTTTCTACAAATATCACATAATATTGATAATATAGGTGGCTTTGTATTTAGTTTTAAATCTTTAGTTAGTGATGGTTGAGTAAAAACTCCAACGTATCTAATATGATCAATTATTTTTTGTTCTATATTATTTAAATTTGCTTTAAGGCATGCTTCTTCAAATTCATCTATAGGAGTTATCGGACGCATATTGTCGATAATAAGACTTTTTTAAATTATCTTTTATTATCCTCTAGTAATCAAGTTTTTTTCATTATATTTGTCTAATAATTTTTCTGACGTTGCACATTTATTGTTTTTTTAAGAATTTCTACTTTTCATTGATTCTGTTTTACGATTCACCTCCAATAGCCATCTGCTGATCGATCTTCTAATTTATTTCAAATAAGGATTTCTTCATGATTCTTTTGCAAAACCCTGTCATAGCTTTATTTTGCATGAATAAAATGTTACAAAGTAAAATAACAATGGTCATATTCCCTGATGACTGGTATTTATATTGAGTCTTACTAAAGAACATGCTCCCTTTAACTTTCGCTGGACTTCTAAGTACACCAGCTCCTACTGCACCAATCATTGGTATAGCTTTTATGGCTCTATTTGGAATTATGGCTGTCGTTGTTGGCCCTAATTACGATGGTTTTAATGATCCAAATACATCTAAGTAAATCACTTATAAAATTTTTTTCTAGTGGGATGTCTTCTTTAGAAGCATCCCACTTTTTAATTTCTTTATTTATCTACTCCATAAGAAATTTATATCCTGTATAGAATATTTACTTTAAACTGAACATTAGCTTCTAATTCGTGTATCAATACGTCATTTATAATTGTTTTTGTTTTATAAGTAGTCAATTAGTGAAAAATTTAATTCTTTTTCTGCTATTTATAACTAGCTATATATATCATTAATGGGAAATTTGTTATTTGCTGGTCTTACTAGCACACCCGCGCCAACAGCTGTTTTAGTGGGAGTAGCCTCAATCGCATTGTTTGCAATTGTTGGCTTAATGGTCGGTCCTGATTATGAAGGAATGAATGCTCCAGAGGTTAAAAAGTAAAAAAATCTAATTTATTCTAAATAATATAACTAAGGAAATTATTTTATATATTTTCCTTAGTTTTTTATTTTTATAGTTTTTAATGTTTTTAAAAGATTATTAAATGATTCTTTTTTGGATTGATTTATATAAATTATTTCATTATCATTTGTAAATTTATTTACATTTTTAAAATATAAAGACCACGATTTACTAAATCTGTTATTAACTTCTTTAGTATTTCTTGCTCTTTCTGTTTTATCTCTTTTTAACCTTCTTTGATAACATAATTCTTTGTTTTCTTTGCAAATAATATTTATTGTTTTTTTATAATCTAGGTTCAACCTATGTGCAAAAACTCCTTCTAATATTACAAATCTAGATTTATTGTTATATGTTATAGGCCTTGATAATATACTTGAATGCCTTGTTCTAAAGTCATAATTATAGAAAAGAACAGATTTTTTTTTATTATATATTGAGTTTATTGTATTCATTAGTTCTCTACTTTTAATACTTATTAATCTATCATAGATGTCATTTATGAAAGTAGATAATAATTTTATATATAGATTATCTCTATAATATGAATCTGTTTTAATTATAATTGTATCTTTAAATATTTCAGCAATCTTATTACTTAAAATTGTTTTACCAGTGCATGTTGGTCCTGTAATTATAATAATATTCATTATTATTGTTTGCTTTTTAGATTAATCTATTTATAGTTTTTGCTTATCATTAATAATTACTTTAATTTTATTTATTTGAATTAATTGCTTTTATATTCAACAGAATTCTTATTGAATCTATTTTCGATAAATCTTAGAAGTACTATAATGACTGGAACATGCATAAGTCCTCCAAGTACTACAGTGGTTTCATTGTAAGGCATAATCTTTAGAAAGGTATATTTTTAATATAGGCTATTATTCATTTGTTATCTTTATATGTATCTTTTATTTATATAAGTCAATAGCCAATTATAGGTATAAATCACATTATTTCGGATAGCTCTTTTTCGAAAAACCAATTTATTTCACCACTTTTTAGTTTAACTACTAAACCAAATTGATTTCCATCAACCATTTTATAGCCAACTAATTCTACAATTGGCTCCTTCTTTATAATTTCTACGACAGTTTTTGGAAGGCGATCCTTGACCTCTTCTATTTCAATTTTTAGGTTTTGACCTTTTTTAAGTGTTGAAGAATCTTTAATCATAAATCTATTGATTTATTATTTATTTTTGGCTTTTGATTAACCAATTATTGATAGTGATAATTGGTTTTCAATCCCACTATATTTTATGTATTCTTGAAATTCAGATGAGTTAAAGGCTTTTTGAGCTGCTGCTTTTGATTCGAATTCTACAATTACTCCCAACTGCCCTCCATCCCATTCGTTTAGATCCGAATTTTGGTTTACGTCTTTAGCGATAATTGTTCCGCCTACAGACCTAAGCCATGGAACAACTGTTTTCACGTATTCGATGAATTGAGCAGTGCTTTCAATTTTGGCTTGCTTAAGCCAATAGCCTTTTGCTGTCATCTCTTAATTTTTTCTTTAGATTTTCCCATGAATTGGGCTCAATTGTAAATCTGAGGTAATTAATTAATGTTTTATGATATTGAGTACTTCTACTATTTACATTTAATAACTAAGAATATATTTGGAAAATATATTCTTAGTTATTTATCTAGAAAATTAATAAAATTAATTTATAAATTATATGTATTAATTAATTTATAGGATTTATTGATTCTAGTCTAGATTTGAGTTGCATTGCAAGGTGCTGGCGACCTACTGCTAAAACTTTGAGTGTGTCCTCGTGCATTCTTAGCTGGGCATCTGCCACTTGCATTCCTTTTATTATTTCCTGAATATCTTTTGGTAAGTTTTTTAGATCGTATTTTTTATCCTCAAATGTTAGAATTGCTTCCTTTTCATTTAAAGGTGTATTTCCCATTAATTTAGTATTTGTTATTTATTATTATAACATTGATTGTTTTGGTATTAAATAGTTTCTATTAACTGTTTTTTGCAAAAGTCTCTATACCTTCCTTCTTTTCCTATTAATTCATTGTGGCTTCCGACCTCGCATATTTTACCTTTATCAATAAATGCTATTTTATCTGCTTTTTGAACCGTAGATAGTCTGTGAGCTATTACTAAGACCGTTCTTTTATGCATAGCTTGTTTTAGCCCCTTCTGAACAGATTCTTCGGCTTCTGGATCAAGCGCACTTGTGGCTTCATCTAATAGCAAAATTGAAGGATCACCTAATAGGGCTCTAGCTATAGATATTCGTTGTAATTGTCCTCCTGAAAGATTTGCACCTCTTTCTTCAATGTGTGTATCGTAACCATTTGGAAGTTGTTCAATAAAATCATGAGCATTAGCTATTTTTGCTGCATTTATGATTTTTTTAGCTGATGCATTTCTTCCAAAACTAATAGCTTGTGAGATTGTACCAGAAAATATAAATGTTTTCTGAGGTACGATAGCAATTAACTTTCTGAATGAGTTCGTATCTAATTTGTTTAAGTTATAATCATCAATAAATATATTTCCATTGCTTGGTTCTATAAATTTTAAAATTAAAGAGAAGATTGTTGTTTTACCCGCTCCAGAAGGACCAACTAATGCCATAATTTTCCCACTATCTATATTTAGATTGATATTGTTTAGTACTCTATTGTTTTCATTATATGAAAAAGATAAATTATTAATTATTATTTTTCCAAGGATTTTATTAGGTGATATACCTGTAATTGAATTTGAGAACTCTATGGGATTTGATGTTATTTCGTTTAATCTTCTTAGCGATGCTTGTCCTTGTTTTAATTCGTTATAGTTAGATGTTATATGGCTTATCGGATCTATTAACATAATTAATGCAGTGAAAAAACTTCCAAACTCTTCTTTTGAAATTCCTCCTGTTTGTATTCTAAACGTTCCAATAGTAAGAATAGTTAAGATTCCAATTATTTCTATAAGTCCGACTATTGGATGCTGAAGTGCTACAAGTCTAAGCATTTTATATTTAGCTTCTTTGTGTAATTTAACTTGCTTATCAAAATCTTTTTGCAACCATTCTTCAACAGCAAATGCCTTAACCATTGGAAGACCTTGTATTGCTTCTGAAAGTAATCCTGCTAATGAACTAATTTTGTGTTGACTTTGGTCTGCAGCTTTTAATACTCTTCCACCAAAATCACTTACTAATAATGCTATTAAAGGAGCTAGTATTATAGTTGCAAGCGCTAAATTCAAGTCTATAAATATCATATAACCAAGCACTGCAATTAATTGAAATATTGATGGTGTTGTATCTTGAATTGATTTATATATAACTTCTCCTACGCGGTCTACATCCTCCGTGAGCCTATATGCAATATCTCCTGAGGAGAGTTTTTCAATAAATAAAATATTTGTCTTTTGAAGTTTACTGAAAAGGGTTGTTCTTAAATCTTGGCTTAGTGCTAGTGCTGGCTTTGCTAGCAAACTGTCTTGCAAGTATTGAGCGGTTTTTTGAATTATAAAAATAAAGAGAGCTAGAACAATTACTGATAAAACTCTGTTTGTATTCCCTTGCCCAATAGCAGGTATAAGTTTCCCAGCTAACCAAGCAAGTATTGGCCAACAACTAACGTAAACAAGCATGCTGATACCACCAAGCATCAAAACTCCAAAATGTCCCTTCAGCCTCCCTATGAGGTAATTTAAATTAATTTTGTTTTTTTGATTCATTCCATCAAACTATCAATGTTTAATTTAAAAGCACGTAAATGAAATTAGATCAATTTCTAAAGTTTATTGGGGTTGTGCAAACTGGTGGAGAAGCCAAAATGATCATTAAGTCAGGAAAAATATCAGTAAATGGCATGATTGAGATTAGAAGAGGGAGGAAATTAAATAATGGAGATCAGATTATTTTTGCTAATGAAACATACATTGTTCCAAATTCTGATCCTCTAGGCCGTAAGTTGGCAAGAAGCGAAAAATGAGGAACTAGCGTGCGTAAACCGGTCATCGCAGGGAATTGGAAAATGAATATGACTTGTACTGAAGCTATTGAGTACATGCGCGTATTTATCCCATTATTAAAAGATATACCTAAAGACAGAGAGGTAGTTATTGCTCCTCCATTTACAGCTCTCTACCCTCTCTCTGAGTTTATTAAGGGCAGAAGTGAATATCTTTCTTTATCAAGTCAAAATGTCCACTGGGAGGACAGTGGAGCTTATACCGCAGAAGTTTCTCCTCTAATGCTTAATGAACTTTGTATTAAATGTGCAATTGTTGGACATAGTGAACCACGTAAATACTTTAGTGAAAGTGATGAACAAATTAACAAAAGAGCACAATCAGCCCAGGACCATCAATTAATTCCAATCGTTTGTGTTGGTGAAACTTTTCAGCAAAGAGAGTTAGGCGAAGCAGAGAGAGTTATACGACGTCAGATTGATCAGGGACTTGAAGGTATTGATGTTAAAAGGTTAATAGTCGCTTATGAACCAATTTGGGCTATTGGAACTGGTAAAACTTGCGAAGCTAATGAGGCAAATAGAATTTGTGGACTTATTCGTAAATGGATTGGCTATGATGACGTGATTGTTCAATATGGTGGCTCAGTTAAATCAAATAATATTGATGAAATTATGTCTATGTCAGATATAGATGGTGTTTTAGTTGGAGGTGCTTCATTAGATCCCAATAATTTTGCGAGAATTGCCAATTACGAATCAAACTAATTTTCACTGGCCTGAATATTGGGAAAAAGATACCAATGTAATGGCTATTATAAACATCACTAATGATTCCTTTAGTGATGGAGGACTTTTTGTCGATTTAGAATCTGCTATTAATCACGCATGTTTATGTATCAAAAAAGGTGCTCAAATCCTAGATATTGGAGCTCAAAGTACAAGGCCAGGTGCCTCTGAGGTTGGAGCTGAAGTTGAGATTAATAGGTTAATTCCACTAATTAAGGAATTAAAATTAATGCACCCTCATATTCCTATTTCTGTTGATACATATCATCATTCTGTAGCATCAAAAGCTTTGAATGCTGGTGCTGATTGCATTAATGATATTAGTGGTGGTCGTCATGATCCAGAAATTTTTAAAGTCATCTCTGACTTTAGTTGTCCTTACATTTTGATGCATAGTCGAGGAAATAGTAAGACAATGGATTCTTTGACTAATTACAAAAATATTGTCATTGATGTTAAAAATGAGTTGTCTATTCAAATTGATTCAGCTCTGTCTTCAGGTGTTAATCGAAGACAGATCATTATTGATCCAGGAATAGGATTCGCAAAGACTGTAGAGCAAAATTTAATTTTGCTTAGGAATTTAGAACTTTTTGATTCAATGGAATTTCCAATATTAATTGGAGCTTCTAGGAAGAGATTTATAGGATCAGTTATTAATGAAATTGATCCTATAAAACGTATATTTGGAATGGCGGCGATAGCCTCTAGATGTGTTATTGCTGGTGTTAATTTCCTACGAGTTCATGATGTTAAACAAATTAGTCAAGTTATAAAAATGACTAATTCAATCATATAAAAACCTTACTAATTATCTGTATTAACTCCTTCGATTCTATCTTCTACTTCTTGATATA
The DNA here is from genome assembly GCF_003208055.1 of Prochlorococcus marinus XMU1408. NCBI lineage: Bacteria > Bacillati > Cyanobacteriota > Cyanophyceae > Synechococcales > Prochlorococcaceae > Prochlorococcus > Prochlorococcus marinus. The sequence goes on along the minus strand of NZ_QJUE01000002.1, from coordinate 699,744 downwards.
GCTCTTTTAATTGCTCAATATTCTCTTCCGATGTTTCCCAATAACCTCTACCATTAACTTCTAGCAATGTACCAACTATTCTTCTGAAGCTGTGAGGATTTAAATCCATTAATCTTTTCCTCATTTCAGGATCGTTTATAAATGTTTCATTAGACTCTTCGTATACAAAATTATCAACTTGTCCGCTTGTAGCACTCCAACCTAATGTGTAATTAAGGCGATTAGAAACCTCTCTTACACCTTCATAACCAGACTTGAGCATTCCTTCATACCACTTTGGATTAAGTAATTTTGTTCTTGAATCTAATCTGATAGTTTCGCTTAATGATCTAACCTGTGCGTTTGCTGTAGTTGTATCAGCTATGTAGCTACTTGGTGCTTTTCCATCATCTCTAAGGTTCTTGATTAAGTTTGTTGGATCTGAATCGAAATAATGACTTACATCTGTTAAGGATATTTCGGAAGAATCAAGATTTTGAAATGTGACGTCAGCTGTTTTCATAACTGATTCAAAAACATCTCTGTTTTGATTCATCTCACCAGGATTATCAGCATTGAATGCATATGTTTTTCTTGATAGATACATTTCTTGCAATTCGTTTTCTTCCTCCCATGTGGAATTTTCTACAGCAAGATTTACATTTGAGCTATAACTTCCGCTTGCATTTGAGAAAACTCTGCTAGCTGATTCTCTAATACTTTTTCCTTCTTTTTCGGCTTGCTCAAGTGTATGTTTTCTTACGAAATTCTTCTCTAGTGGCTCTTCTGCCTCAGCTGCCATTTTTACTGCTTGATCAATTAATGCCATTTGATTTATAAACAAGTCCCTGAAAACTCCTGAACAGTTAACAACAACATCAATCCTTGGACGTCCTAATTCTTCAAGTGGTATTAGTTCTAATTTATTCACCCTACCGACTGAATCTGGCTTTGGTTTTACACCTACAAACCAAAGAATTTGAGCTAATGATTCTCCATAAGTTTTTATATTGTCGGTACCCCATAGAACACATGCAATAGTTTCAGGCCATTTACCTTGCTCCTCTTTTTGTCTTTCAATTAGTTTGTCAACAACACCTTTAGCAGATGCCACAGCAGCAACAGTTGGAATCGATTGAGGATCTAATGCATGAATATTTTTACCACTAGGTAATACTCCAGGGTTTCTAATCGGATCTCCACCAGGACCTGGTAGAACATAGTCACCGTCTAATGCTTTTAACAGGCTCTCCATCTCCTTGTCTGCACATATTTGCTCTAAGCAAAATCTCAAATAATCAAATAATTTATCTAATGAAGTTGAATTTACATTTTTAAAACCAGCTTTCTTAGCTGAAGCTAGCCAGGGAGAAGGAATAGAAAAACCAATACTTCTTAAGAACTCAATAAATAAAGTCCATATATTCTTCTTCATATTTACTCTTCCATCTCTTCCAGTTAAAGCCTTAACCATTGAACTAACAGCTTCTCTAGATGTTTCAGTAATTAACTTATTTAGTTCAACATCATCTAATTTTCCTTTGTTATTTCCTTCGTATACTTCTTCTATTGTTTTACCTTTTGATTCAGCTAATAAGCCAGGTAAAGATCGTATTCCATCATCTTCTCTTTCTATCGATGCGATGCTTACTAATGTTGCTATTGCTTCTTCAGCCGTAGCAGGCTTACCGATAGTATGTAATCCACAAGGCAATAATCTACTTTCTATTTCCATTAACTGTTTGTAAACATTACCAACTATCAAATCTCTTTGATCTATTTCTAATTCAGAAGCATCTTGATTTGGAAGTTTCACATCCTCATCTAGATTACATTTCTTAGATGTTTCAACAATTGCGTTAACAATTTGAATACCTCGCCCACTCTCCCTTAATTGTTGATAAGAACCGACTAATTCTCCTAGTTCCTTTAAGCCTTTATAAAGTCCAGCATTTTCAGCAGGGGGTGTGAGATAGCTAATCGTTGATGCATATCCTCTTCTTTTTGCGATTGTTGCTTCCGAAGGGTTATTTGCAGCGTAGTAATAGAGATTTGGTAACCCTCCTATTAAAGAATCCGGATAACAAGTCTCACTCATACCCATTTGTTTGCCAGGCATGAATTCAAGTGATCCATGTGTCCCAAAATGTAAGACTGCGTCTGCTTTCCAAACTTTTTCTAAATAAGTGTAATAAGCGGCAAAACCATGGTGAGGACTTGCACTTCTAGAATAAAGCAATCTCATAGGGTCGCCTTCGTATCCAAAAGTTGGCTGTACTCCTACAAATACATTTCCAAATTCTTTTCCATAAATAAGAAGATTTTGTCCATCACTATTTAAATTCCCTGGTGGTTTGCCCCAGTTCTCTTCTAATCTTTCAGAATATGGGGTTAGTTTTTCATATTCATTTACACTCATTCGATGTGCTATCGACAATTCTGGAGACCCTTGTAAAGCTTCTGGATCATTGATTAATGACTCCATGAGTTCTTTGGGATTCTTAGGTAAATTCCTTATTTCGTACCCTTGATCTTTCATTTCTTCAAGAACTCTATGTATAGAACCAAATACATCTAAATAGGCAGCTGTCCCAACATTTCCTTTGTCTGGTGGAAAGCTAAATACAGTAATAGCCAATTTCTTTTGGTCACGTTTTTTAATTCGTAAAGAAGACCATCTAATTGCTCTTTCCGCTATTGCATCTACTCGATCCTGAAGTGTATGAGCTTTGCCTGTTGCATCATCTCTACCTGATAAAACAATCGGTTCTATTGCACCATCTAATTCAGGGATAGCTATTTGTAGTGCTACTTGTACAGGGTGAAGTCCTAAATCACTCCCTTCCCATTCTTGAGTTGTTTGAAATACTAATGGCAAAGCAACCATATAAGGTCGATTAAGTTTCTTTAATGACTCAATTGCTTTTGGATGATCTTGTCTTGCTGGGCCACCAACAAGGGCAAATCCAGTTAGAGATACAACCCCATCAACAATTGGTTTTTCAGGATCAATAGGGTCGTAATAATATTCGTTTACAGGTTTTGAAAAATCTAATCCTCCACAAAAAATTGGAATAACTGTTGCCCCCCTATATTCCAACTCTTGAATTACAGCTACATAATGTGCATCATCTCCTGTCACGATATGACTCCTTTGGAGCACAAGTCCAATTACAGGACCTTCTTTTGCCTTAGTTGAAAGATCATCCCTACTAGCAGTCCAATTTAAATATTCTTTTTTATCTTCAAACATATTTGGCGCTAATGGGTGCCAAATTCCTAAATCTGGAAAAACTTCTGGCTCTGCGACTTCAATTTTTTCTTCTTCTTTATTTAGTTCGGGAAAAACATATTTATCACCAAGCATCAATAAAAAGTTCTTAAGATTATCTGGGGTTCCACCTAACCAATATTGAAAACTAAGCATGAAGCTTCTTGCATCTTGAGCTTTATCAACAGGCAAGTACTTAAGAATTGAGGGAAGAGTATTAAGAAGCTTCAACATTGAATCTTGAAAACCAGCACCTCCTGCCTCTTTTCTCTTCTTCATGAAATCACCGATGATGCTTTTGCTTTGACCTAACTGAGACATTGAGAATGTACCCAATTTGTTCAAGCGCATCACTTCTGGCATTGATGGAAAAACTACTGCTGCTTTGAGTTTTTCTTTATGAGGCTCTACTGCTTCAACAACTTTTTGAGCTAAATCTTCAATAAAAATCAATGACGCAATAAATAAATCAGCATTTTCTACATCTTTTTTAAAGTTTTCATAATTAACATTGTCCCTAAGTTCTTCAATTAGATATCCATTTAATTCGATTCCAATTGGACCATTTTGTGAATTTAATGAGTTAGCAGCCTGTGTTAGAGCATTTTGGTATTGAGGCTCAAGAACCACATAAACAGCCTTCATCACTGCCTTATGCTCGTGATTCTCAACAGGTGAAACTCTGCGATTGGCTGAGCGAACCTGTGTAAACATCTTTTCTTCTATCGGAATTCGACCAAGCCTAGTGTTTTCTGGCCCTTTACTGTGTTATTTAGTTAATGCCTGTTACAAGGAATATCAAATATGATTCTAAAAAATCTAAAACAATGAGTTCTGATAATCAACCAATACCAGTTTTGGTCGCTGGTGCCTTAGGTCGAATGGGATCGGAAGTTGTTAGAGCAATTAATTCTTCCGATGAGTACCAACTCGTTGGCGCAATTGATAATCAGAAGGACAAAGAGGGACAAGATATAGGATCGCTTATTGGATTAGATCCTTTAGATGTTTATATCTCAAGCGATTTCGAAGGTTCTTTATGTTCTGCTAGTCAAAATGTCCCTAAAGATGGAACAAATAATGGCGCAGTTTTAGTTGATTTCACACATCCGAAGGTTGCTTATAACCACACCCGCACAGCCATTGCTTACGGTGTTCACCCTGTTATTGGTACTACAGGAATAACATCAGAACAATTAGATGATCTCTCAAAATTTGCAGAAAAAGCTTGTCTTGGTTCAGCCATTATTCCAAACTTTTCAGTTGGGATGGTGTTATTGCAACAAGCAGCTTCAGCTGCAGCTCGTTTTTATGAGTTCGCTGAATTAACTGAAATGCATCACAATAGAAAAGCTGATGCACCTAGTGGAACTTGTATTAAAACTGCTGAATTGATTGAAGAACAACGCTCATCTTTTAACAAACCATTAGTAAACGAAGAAGAATTCATCAAAGGATCTCGTGGTGGATGTAGATCTAGTGGTTTAAGACTTCATTCAATTAGATTACCTGGCCTTGTTGCTCATCAAAAAGTTATGTTTGGATCTAATGGAGAAACATTTGAATTGTCTCACAACACTATTGATAGATCCGCTTACATGCCTGGAGTGCTTTTAGTTGTAAAAAAAATCAGATTATTTAACAAGTTAGTTTATGGATTAGAGAAAATTTTATAATTATATAAAAATGTTATTTCCAATTAAGCAAAATGAAATTAATAAGTTAATTCCATCTGTAGCAACTGGAAAGCAGTTTAATTCGGCTTTAGGTAATCCACAGAAAATATTTCAAAGGATTATGATTTCAGCTATTGGAGGAGTAATAACTTTGCTAATTAGTCAAAGTCAGGTCACTAGTCAGTTTTATTCTTTGTGGTTGGTTTTAGGTGTAATTTTCCTTTTATACATTTTGTGGGGGCCAATTCTTGAAGCTAGTAGAAAGAACTCTAAGTTTAAAAGTTATTCATTTTCAGCATTAGTTGATGGTTATATTTCAGATGTTTATGTAGAAGATAGAGTGGAAAATCAACAGGAGCAAGCAAACAAGGATGGTAGGTTACAGGTTATAGAAAAAAAGAGGACCTGGGTAGTCATAGACATTGAAGATGAGGACGGTTTTATTGGCAATATAAGTTTTCCATTACAAAACAAATTTAATATACTAACAAAAGGGATGAGAATTAATTGCGTGGTTTTTAGTAATAGAAGAGATTTCAGTAGTATTCAGGCAATAAGCGATGCATGGTGTCCAGAAATTAATTTATGGGTTGGTTTTTATCCATTTCTTCTTCGTCCAGCTTTTGAAGAATTTGTAAATAGAAGAATTTTGAATTAACTCTTTTATGTATTAAATGATATAATTTAGTAATGAATATAGCTATTATTGGTTCTGGTTTAACTGGTTCATTAGCTGCTATCTCATTAGCGAAAGTGGGCTGCAATATTGATTTATACGAGAGGTTATCTTACGAAGAACTTGTTGATAGAGATAGATGCTATGCTATTACACATTCTTCAAGAAAAATTTTAGAAAAAAATGGAATATGGTCTAATATAGTAAGTCATTTAATTCCTTTTCAATATCTAAATGTTATAGATTATGATCTAAATAATAAGGTTCAATTTATAACTGATGACTTAAGTCTTGAAGATAGTAAGTATATAGCAGTAGGTTGGATTGCAGATCATAAGAAAATAATGTCAGCTATATTAGATTATATTTCAATTTTAGATAATATCAATAAAATCCCAACCTCTGTGATTCCTAATAAAAATAACTATGATCTTATTGTTGCGGCAGATGGTTCTAATTCAACTACAAAAAAAATTTTAAAAAAACCATCCTTTGAATTTAGTTATGATCAAGTATGTATTACTGCAAAGGTTCTATTAAGAGGTATCAAATCTAACGAAGCCTTTGAGATATTAAGCTCTGAGGGTCCATTTGCTGTATTACCTCTTGGAGGAGATTTATTTCAAATAATATGTAGTCAATCTAAAAAAAATGCTTCTCAAATTCTTAATCTTCCTAAATCATCATTTTTAGATTATTTATCAACAATTCTACCCGACGGTATAATTGCAGATACGATTATTAATGAGACTAAATCTTATCCAATAAAATTCCTACTAAATTATTCTTTTCATTCTGGAAAATATATTTTCTTAGGCGAGACATCTCATATATTTCATCCCGTTGGAGGGCAAGGATTAAATTTATGCTGGCGAGATGTAAATTCACTCACAAAAATAGCTTCGTCTCCAATATTAACTAATTATAAATGGCTTATTCCAATTATGTACTCATTATCAAGACTATTTGATGTCTTATCTATATCTATTTTAACAGATTGTCTAGTTAGGTATTCAAGATCAAATAGTAATCTATTTTATATACCTAGATTATTTATATTTTTTATTTTACGAAAATCAATCACTGCTAGAAAAATCATTATAAATATAATGACAAATGGAATCTAATTATTTTAAATGATTAACAGCAGTAAAGAAATTAATCCTCCCTCAGAAGAACTTTGCGATTTTATTATTCATAAACTTGGAATAAGTCGAAGCGCTTTGGAATTAGGAATTAAGAGGGCTTCTCTGGAAAATTCTCCCTTACCAATAGTTATGTGGAGTTATGGTTTGCTTAATCTTGATCAATTAAAAATAATACTTTCCTGGCAAAAAGACCATTAATATTTAACTGAACTTTTAATATATAGGTTATTTTCTAGTCTTTTTCTCCCTTCTAGTTTAGTTAATTCAACAAGAAATCCATATCCTATTAAGTTACCTCCAGCTTTAATTATTAATTCTCCTGCGGCAGACGCTGTTCCACCAGTAGCTAATAAGTCGTCAATTATGAGGATTTTGCTCTGTTTAGTTATTAAATCCTGCTGAATTTCCAAACGATCTTCTCCATACTCAAGTTGATAGTTAACCCCTATTACTTTTCCAGGTAATTTATTAGGCTTTCTAATTGTTATTAAACCAATCTGATTTTTAAAGGCTAATGCTGAAGCAGTTATAAATCCTCTAGCTTCTACACCAGCAATATAATCTGGTTTGATAGTAGTTATTAGCTCTTGGATAGGTAATGTTATTTGATTCCATAATTTGGGCTGATTATATATCGGATTAATATCTTTAAAGACTATCCCTTCATTGGGAAAATTGTATATTTCAGGTATATAATCTTTCAGATTTTCCATAAAAAATTCAAATTATGCGTTGTGCAATTTTATTAAACCAACAATAAAGCTAGCTAATCTTCAAAGTCCTGTCATTATTTAATTTATGAAATCCAACTCTTTAGTGTCTTTCCAGAAAGAAAACGACAATAAAAAATCTTCTCTAGTAAATCGTGTAGATGATACTACTTATTTAAATTGCGAAATAGCTAGTGATACGCCAAAAAAACTTGATTTTTTGTTTTTAGTAATAGAAACACTACAGATTAATGCCGCTGATACTCTATTCTTGAAAGCAAAAAATATAGGATTATCAGATGAATTTTCCAGTCGAGTAGAATTCTGGAAAATAAGATGTTCTAACCCATTAAGAAAATCTTATGCATTTTCATCACTTTCTACTGATCAGATTGATTCGCTCGTTAAACTTATTTCTTCTATGGCTGATAATCTTTATCCCTTGATTAGACAACTTCTTTCTTCGAAAGAATCTGAGACACTGAATAAAGAACGTTGGTTTTTGTTTAGCAATCGTCTTAAGTCACTTATTAGGGAAAGGATGAATTTGCAAAGAAGTTATGTTGTATCACTTTTGAGTGATGAAAATAATACATTTTTTAGAGAGTTATTATTGATTCTCTCCCTATCATGTGGAAAGGGTGGAGCTGATCGTTTAAAAGCTTCTTTGTATTATCAAACTTAGTTTATATAAATGATTAATTTATCTTATAAATTTGCTCAGAACTCTTCTTCGTTAGAAATTTCTGGTATGCCAGATGTTTCTAATGGAGATTCAACAACTACAATTGGTATTTTATCTTCGTGGTCATTAAAAATTATTGGCTCACCTTTATTGGAAGGAGAAAAAGTTCATCTTGATAACTTGATGCAAGTTGTTCTTCAATATTCCCGTTCTTATATTTCTGGAATTCGAAAAACTTTTGTATCTGAAAAGAATATTGTTTCAATTTCACCTAGTGGCAATAACCATAAACTATTACTTAAAAGTACAAGAAAAGGTGTTAAGCCATTAGAAATTTTTTTAGATGACTCAGAATTGTCGGATCTTACTCAATGCCTTGATCTTTTAAGATTTGATTCTAGATTGAGTATTAAATGGGATATATATATTGATAGACCTTTTACGAAAAGGTTTATCATAAATAATTCCAACAAAGTAAAGAAGAACTTTAATTTATTATATGCTTTTATTATATTTACATTAAGTAGTTCACTTTTACTATTGATTCCAATTAATAATAATTATGAACCAGAGCAAGGTAGAAAAAGTTCATCTAGCTTAACAGAACAGATTAACTAAGACTTAAATATATATTCGATTCATTATTAGTAATTTTAATTTATTAAATTTACTAATATATATAGTTAATCTAAACATTTTTTTAATAACTTTATAGTTCATAGAATTTCTCATATCCGACAATAACCATATAAAATATATTAAAATATTTTTTTAAGATGCAACTTTCAAGTATTGATAGAATGAAAATGGATATTAATAATGATCAAATATTTTATCAACATCCTAGATATGTCCATCATCTTAGTGAGCCATTTAGGAATAGGCTCACAAAATTGTATTCAGAATATCTCTCTAATGAAGATATTATTCTAGATTTAATGAGTAGCTGGGTTAGTCATTTGCCATACAACATTAGATTTAAAAAAGTCATCGGGCATGGTATGAATAAATCCGAGTTAAGTGCTAATAAGAGACTTGATTGTTTTTGGGTTCAAAATTTTAATCAATCACAAAATATTCCTCTAGATGATTCATCAGTTGATATAGGTTTAATTGTTGCTGGTTGGCAATATCTTCAATACCCAGAGAAAGTTTCACTAGAATTATCTAGAATTATTAAATCACACTCTTTATTAATTATTTCATTTACTAATCGTGCATTCTGGTCAAAAGCTCCAAATATTTGGTGTAATTCATCAGAAGAGGAAAGAATCGAATATGTAAAAAGTGTACTAAATGCTAATGGATGGAACATTGAAAAGGTATTAAATGAAAAAACATATGTAAATAAGCTATTTGGTTTTTATAATGCAGAGAGTGATCCATTTTTCTCAGTTGTTGCTAGAAACAATAAGTCTAACAACTGAAGTTGTTTTTATTTATTTGTTTATTTAGGATATGTGTATAACTTTATTTTTTTATGACCTATTCTCTAATTAAATTTAGTTCTGAAGATTGTGGCACTTGTCACCGGATGAGCTTCTTTGATTCTAAAGTTGCGAATGAATTAGGTCTTGAATTTATTAGTGTGAAGCTTCAGGATACTTTGGTTTATAGAAAATATCGCCCAATACTATTAACGCAATACCCCACTAAAGAAGGGATGGGATGGCCAACATATTTATTAGTAAACGACCCTGAGGGGGAATTTGAAATTATCGGTGAGCTGAAAGGGGGAATATCTAAAGGTGATTATAGAGAGCGACTTTCAAAATTATTACCTGATTAAAGGGCTAATTAATTTACAGGTTGCATTAAACCTCCACTTCCTGAATCTGAGTCATCATCATCATTCCCTGTATCTACGGTTAATAGAGTATATACACCTAGAGCTAACAGACTTACAAATCCGCTAAATAAACTTAGGCCATATTGGTTTGTGCTGATTTCTATTACTTCTCCCAATTGAAAAAATCCAAATTTTGGAGACTATAGCAAGTATTTATTTTTGAGGTTTACCAAGCAACCAATTGATAAATTGCCATGTGTTCTTATTCTTCATTTGTAATTTCGTTTATTGATTATTTATTTCAGAATTCATTGTCGATAACCATTCTATTAATTGATCTAGAAGTTTATCGCTATCCAAAATACCAAGACCTCTAATAATTACCGTTGAATACATATCACCTTTCTTATATATAAACCTGCCATGAAGATGGCTCGGTAAACCTTTTCGTAATAACTTAAAAGCTGGCTCATCCATTATCGTTTCAAGCTCTATATTCGGTTTGCTCAACTTAATTCTTGAAAAACCACATTTTTTAGCGATTATTTTTAACTTCATTACTTCAATTAATGACTCAACCGCCTTAGGTAATGTTCCATATCTATCGACTAAGTTGCTAGCAAATTGAACTAAAGCATCATTACTTTCACATTGTGTGGCAAGTCTATAAGCATTTATTTTTTCATCTGGATCCGTAATCCAATCACCAGGTATAAAGGCTGTAACTGGTAAATCAATTTGAGTGTCTTCCACAGATGGTATGTCTTGTCCTTGAATCTCAGCAATAGTTTCTTGCAATAGTTCCATATATAAATCAAATCCTATTGTTTCCATTTGTCCGCTTTGTTCAATTCCTAAAATATTTCCTACTCCTCGGATTTCCATATCCCGCATTGCTAATTGATAACCACTACCTAAGTCGGTGAATTCTTGAATAGCCTTTAATCTTTGCCTAGAGGCATCATTTAATTTTTCGTTGTTTGGATAAAAAAGCCATGCGTGAGCTTGGACCCCACTTCTACCGACTCTTCCTCTTAATTGATAAAGTTGAGATAAACCAAACTTGTGAGAATCTTCAATTAAGATAGTATTTACTCTAGGTATATCTAATCCACTTTCAACAATAGTTGTGCAGAGTAAAATGTCTGCCTCTCCAGCATTAAAAGCTAACATTGCATTCTCTAGAACACCCTCCTCCATTTGACCATGAGCAATAAGTAATTTCACATTTGGAATCATCATGTTTAATTTTTCTGCTACATCTTCTATACCTTTTATGCGAGGAACAATATAAAAAATCTGTCCACCTCTATCTATTTCTTGAGAAATTGCACTTCTTATAATTTCATTATCGAGTGGAGCTAAATGTGTTTTAATCGGTCTTCTTAATGGCGGTGGTGTAGTTATTAAACTCATTTCGCGAACACCAGAAAGACTCATATACAAAGTTCGTGGTATTGGTGTAGCTGATAGTGTTAATACATCAACACTTTTTTTTAATTCCTTGATTTTTTCTTTCTGATTAACACCAAAACGTTGTTCTTCGTCTATTACTAAAAGCCCTAAATCCTTATAAGATAAATTTTTATTTAAAAGTTGATGGGTACCAATAACTGCATCAATTATTCCTTCTTTAAGTCCACTTAATATATCTTTTCTTTCGCTATTTGTTTTAAATCTATTAAGTAGTGAAACCTTAATTGGATATGGTGCAAATCTATCAGAGATAGTTCTCCAATGTTGTTGGGATAATACTGTGGTTGGAGCTAAAAAAGCTATTTGTTTGCCTGAAGTAATAGCTTTAAATATTGCTCTTATTGCAACTTCAGTTTTACCAAAGCCAACATCTCCACATACTAATCTATCCATTGGTTTATCACTTTCCATATCTGATTTAACCTGTTTAGTTGCTTTAGCTTGATCTGGGGTTAAATCGTAAGGAAAAGAATTTTCTAATTCTATTTGCCAGGGGCCATCATGTGGAAATTTGTATCCTTTCTCTTTAGATCTCTGTGCATATAACTTAATTAAATCTATAGCTACTTTCTTAACAGATTTTTTGGCTTTATCCTTAATTCTATTCCAGTTTTTACCTCCTAATTTGTTTATTATGGGTATCTTTGAATTTGAGTTTCTATATCTGCCTAAACTACCTAATTGATCTGCTGCAACACTTAATTTTCCATCACTATATTTTATTACTAGATAATCACGAGATTCACCATTAATATTTAATTTTTCTATTTTTTGAAATAATCCTATTCCATGATTTCTATGAACAACATAATCACCAGGTTTCATTTTATTTGGGTCGATCTTTTTACTAATGGCTTGCTTTCTTCTTCTTACATAACCTGTTGTTGTAATATTGATTTGACCAAAAAATTCTTTATCGGTAATCAACGCTATTTTCCATGGTTGTAAAAGAAACCCTTCTATTTCACCATCATTCTTGTTTTTAATAGCTACTGGCAGATTGTCATCTATAATGCTTTTTATACCATTTAAATCATCACTATCAGGGATAAATTTTGCAATACAATCATGCTCATCTAATAGTGACTTGGCTCGTGTAGGTTGTGCCGAGATAATCCATACTGAATATTTTTGATTAATATATTCCCTTACATTTGAACTGATTTTACCGTATTGATTAGGAAGCCAATTATGAGTTTTACTTGAAAGATTAAATATATTATTTTGCGAACTATAGTTTTCAAAATCAGAAGTATCTAAACCTTTATATAGATTTAGTTTATCAAAAAGAGTTTTCGTATCTTTATGAAGATTTGGTTCATATCTGATATTTTTAAATTCTTTGGTTTTATGTAATTTAAGTGATTCTTCAAAACTTTCACTAACAATTTTATTCCAAGCATTACTGTGAGAAATAGATTGATTTCTTTCTTCTACTACAATAAAGGTATTAGTATCTAAATAATTTAATAAGGAAGACGGATTTTCAAATGCTAATCCTAGATATTTCTTTGCCGAAGACAATGTTTTTGAATTAGTTATTTCATCATATTCTTGCTCAGAGAATATATTATTTATATCTTTATTTTTAATTGATAAAAGCCTGTCAAGAATAATAGGATCAAATCCAGTTGGAGTAATACATACATTATCAATTTTGTCTAAAGATCTTTGAGAAAGTGGATCAAATTCTTTGATTTTCTCTAATTGGTCACCAAATAATTCTAATCTAATTGGAAGTTCACTACTTACTGGATAAATATCAAGAATATCTCCACGTCGGGTCCAAGTACCTTCTTGATCTATGTTATTTGTTTTTTGATAACCACATTCACTTAATTTTAACGATAGAGATTCTAAATTAATTTCATCTCCTACTTTTAATTTAATACATTTAGACTTTAGATATTCGATTGGTGGTAAATGAGGTTGTAGTGATCTCTCAGTGGCAATTATAGCTATATCATCATCATCATTTAACTCTAATATATCGCTAAGAACTTGTAATTGACCCCATATTATTTCTGATGTTATCTTAACAGAGTCATATGGAGATACCTCACTAGTTGGATATAAACATGTTTTAGACCATCCACAATCTTTAATTAATGGAAACCACCTTGTTGCTTCTTCTAAAGTTGGAACAATTATTAGAAGTTTATTACTAACTTTCTTGGCTAATGATGTAGTAATTAATGCCTTAGCTGTACGCGATGCACCAGTTAATATTAATCTTTCACTTCTATTTGACCTGTCTAATAATTCATTCGTTAAAGGATGTTTTTCAATTTTTTTTGCAATTGACTCAAGTGACACTATTTGTTTATATATTTTAATTATTTATAAGTTTAACATTGATAATGTCTTCTGGTGAAGTATTGTTTTCAAATAAGTTTATTTTTAATTGATTTCAGCTTAGAAACAAATGATATTAATTGTTGTTCATTCAGTTCTTTCCTTGTCGACACATTAAATTCTCTTTGTAAGAATTCTCTTCCTTTTTTGTGATCCCATGATAATTGCTTAAGTATAATTTCAGATTCATCAATTAGATTATCTGAGCTTATTATTTTTGATGTAGATGAATTATTATTCTTAATTATTTTTAATTTAGATAAATAATTTTGTAGCTCATCATATTTAGTAATTTTATTTCTATTATTATATCCCAGTTCGTTTTGTAGATATTTTATTTCATCTTCTCGAGACCACCTTAATCTTTTTATTTCTTGATCTATTGCAGCCAAGTCGGTGCTCCAATCTTTTGGTTCTTGGTTTTGATTCTGATTAATAGTTATTTGATTATTAGATAATTCGCTATTATTTGTATTTGAAATATTTCTATCCTTACTTTTATTTATATTAGTAATATCTTTATTTTTAGTACTAAGGCTAACCCTATCTTTTAATCTTGATATTGCTTTATCTTCTGCCAGTTCTACAGTTGAGCCTTCTCCCAGTGCACTTCCTATATTTTTTTCATTCTCCCATCCACTTACCTTAACGATGGCCTTGTCTTCCGATAAATGGCATAGTTCAGATTCAATTCTCATAACTTTTTTAAGTGACCCTAATTATAATTATTAGAGTTAACATATATCAGTCACTTCAAAACATAGCACTTTTTTTTAAATTTAATGGATTCAGCATCTCTTAGATCCTTAACTCCGTTACTTGATGGAATTGACAGGTGGGTCGAGCTAGCTCCTCTTTTACCTGTGATTGTTTCACTTGAGCTTGTTTTGTCTGCTGATAATGCAGTAGCACTTGCATCCATTACAAAAAATCTAAATAATCTTGATCAACAAAAAAAAGCTTTAAATATTGGAATATTAATTGCTTTACTACTTAGAATTGTTGTAATTCTTACAGCACAATTCTTTTTAAATTTTTGGCCATTCAAGCTCGCTGGTGGACTTTATTTGATCTCACTTTCTATTTCTAAATTTATTAATATCAATAAAGAAACTCACTCTGAAAATAAAGATAAGAGTGATTTGAAAAAGAATTTTTCATTATTTAATGTTATTTTACTATTATCTTTAACAGATTTAGCATTTTCAATTGATAGCATTACTGCTGCAGTTGCAATAAGCGATCAATTTCTTTTAGTAATTACTGGAGCAATTATCGGTGTAATTGCCCTAAGATTTACATCCGGATTATTCATTAAATGGCTTGAAATATATATAAATTTAGAGAAAGCTGGATATATAGCTGTTGCACTAATTGGTATAAAATTAATTTTACAATTAATTTTATATAATATTTTTATTCCAGAGTATCTATTCTTTTTAATTATGCTTTGCGTTTTTCTTTGGGGTTTTTCAAGTAAAGTGAATGATTTTGGGGAAGTTTAAATTCCAAAGCAATTTTTTATTTTTAAATTACATTGAATTGATAAGGTATAAGAATCAGTTTTATTTTTACCCTCTAATTGTCCTTCTTTTATTATTAGAGGATAATCATTAGACATTATAAAGATTCCACTTTCTTTTTTTATCATTATTATCTCACCTGTTTTATATTTCTTTTTTGATATTTTTTCAATTAATTCACTATCCATATAATCTTCATAATTAATTATTATACAGGCTTTAAAAATCTTAATTCTTTTACCGTTAAATATAGTATATGCGTTTGGAAATAGTCCTTGAATCTTTTTAAAAATTTTTCTTGATGTATGATTCCAATCAATTAAGTAATCCTCTTTTACGATTTGCCTTGCATAACTTGGAATACCTGTAAGTTTTGATTGTTCAATTGCATTTAATTTTTTTAATCTATCAATTTCATTTAATCCAGTGGTAAGCTTAATCTTACTTAGAGATTTAATTATCAACTCTGAAGACATTTTAGATAATCTATTTGTAAGTATCTCGAGATTATCTTTATCATCAATTTCTGTTGATTCTTTTGCAATAACCGGACCTGTATCTAGTCCTGATTCCATAGCCATAATGCAAACTCCAGTCTTTGAGTCATCATTAATTATGCTCCACTGGATCGGAGCAGCTCCTCTCCATTCTGGTAGTAAGGATGCGTGACTATTCCAGCAGCCAAGTTTGGGCCTTTTTAATATCTCTATTGGAAGAATTTGACCAAAGGCCACAACTACATAAACATCTGCATTCAAATTAATGATTTTATCTTTTGTGATTTGATCATTTCTGATTGATTTAGTTGTAAATACAGGAATGTCATATTCTTCTGCCACTTTTTTCACTGGTGATGGAGACATATTTTTTCCTCTTCCTCGTTTTCTATCAGGTTGAGTTACTACAGCAGTTACTTCGTGACCAGAACTAATTAAAGTTAATAAATTATCCGCTGCATATTTTGGTGTTCCCCAAAAAATTATTTTCACGCTTCTCCAGTAATAGATATGTTATCAACCCAGATATGTGGGCTTATCCCTTGATGAGTAACAATCTGTTCATTCTCAATTTTAATTATATTTTTAAGTACTTTTAATATATCTCCAGCAACTGTTGCAGCTTCTATGGATGTCTTCTTGCCATCTTTAACAATCCATCCATCGAATGGCAAGGAAAATGAGCCTTGGCTTGCTTTTACTCCGGAGTGAAGTGCAGATAATTCATCTATTAAAATATATTCTTTTAATGTTGTTTTTACACTTAAAGTTTCATCTTTATCAATTTCATTATCAGACTTGCTAACAACTAGCCAATCTGGAGAAACAGAGACTTTGGCTCCAAGTCCTGCATGGCCGGTAGGATTAACTCCAAACTTTCTAGCTGTTGCTTCAGAATGAATCAAATTAAGCAAAACACCTGATTTTATCAAATTAATATTTTGTGTAGGAGTACCTTCTCCATCAAAACTGAATGCCCCAACATTCTCTGGATGTAATCCTTCGTCGCTTATGTTCAGATTCTTTACTGCTACTAGTGTACCTAAGGATTCTTCGTTCATTAAGCTTAATCCATCTATAATTGAACGAGCATTAAACATTGAACTAAATGCATTTATCAATTGAAGAAATGCATCAGGTGTAAAACAAATCAAATATTTTTTAGTTTCAATAGGTTGATAATTAAGATGACTAATTAACTTATTTGATGTTTCATCGATACATGCCTCGATATCCAGTTCCTCTAAGTTTGAATTTATTCTTATGCCACCAGCACTTCTTGGTTTTTTATTTTTTTCTTGCGCCTTAGCATATAAGTATATTGATGATTGAGATAATTTCATATATCTATTTGCTCCATCACTATTTATATATAACCTCTCTATATAATTCTCACTTAACCCATTATAAGGAACCGAATCTATAGATTTGTGTGTTTCTATTAGCTTTTTTTCTGCTTGTTTTAAAATACTTAATAATTCATCTATTCTATGATTATTCTTAACAGTTGATTTAATATTTTTTAATGGTGATTTTGCTAAACTAGAAAATTCAGGAGTCTCTTTATAATTACCAAATCTGCTAGCTTCAATTGCACCTTTCATGGCTTTTTTAATACCTTCACTTGTTAAATCAGATGTACTCGTTATTCCAACTTTATTATTAGTATTCCATACTCTTAATGTCAATGAATTACGTTGAGAACCCTTAAGCTGTTTAGCATTTCCATCTTGGACTTGAACTGATATATCTTTACTTGATGATGCTCCAAGATCCCATTTTGAGATTTTAGACTCTTTACTATACTTTTCTAAAAGATTATTTAGTAAAGCTGGATTTAATTCTCCGATAGTTGTTTTATTTTCTGAAGTCATCATCTTTATCTACCTCCTACTGTGATTGAATCTACTTTTATATGTGGTTGACCAACGGTTACGTTAACACTGCCACTTACCGAGCCGCAAAAACCAGCAGCTAGATCTAAATCATTTGCACACATAGATATTCTTGGGAGTATTTCTTTTGCTTCTCCTATTAAGGTCGCACCCTTTACGGGTTTATCAAGTTTGCCTTTTTTAATTAAATAACCTTCTTCTACTGAGAAGTTAAATTGGCCTGTGGGCCCTACACTTCCTCCTCCCATTGATTTGCAGTAAAGTCCATTTTCAATACTTTCTATTAATTTTTCTGGCGAATAATTTCCTTTTTTAATATATGTATTTCTCATACGACTTGCAGCGGCAAAAGAAAAATTTTGTCTTCTTCCACTTCCAGTTCTTGGATGACCAGTTCTCAATGAACCTGCTCTATCTGAAAGGAATTTTTTTAAAATTCCATTTTCAATTAAAAGAGTATTTTGAGGTTCCATACCCTCATCATCCATAGATATTGATCCAAAAGCATAATTTGAAAGTCCTTCATCCACAGCACTAACTGCTTTATGGGCGATTTGCTTATTAACCTTGTCGTGAAATGGAGAAGTCCCTCTTTCTAATTGAGTAGTTTCTAATAGATGACCACAAGCTTCGTGAAAAATAACTCCTCCAAATTTGTTTGCGAGTACTACAGGCATTTGACCTGCCTCAACATATTCAGCATGAAGCATTTTTTGTGCACTTTCATTTAAATCACAAGAACTTTTATCAATGTCCCAGTTTCTTAAATCGTTTGGGTTTCCAGAACTTCCATATCTTCTGGCAGAGGTTGATCTGTGTTTGTCTTTGATAGCTATTACGTTAATTCCAACTGTTTGATGGAGACGAATATCTCTAGCAAAAACTCCATCAGTAGCTGCAACAATTACTTCTTGCCAATTTCTAGAATAACTAGCTCTTCGAACCTGGAGATTTTTGTTTTTGCTAGCAAGTAATTTCGTAGATTCCAGTAACTTAATTGTTGATTCGTTTAGATCCGGTGAATCATTTAGCCAAGTATTTTTATCTATTCCAAAATCTTTTAAGTTCTTTAAGCCTTCAAAATTATTTTTGTTTTGGGATCCAATTTCGAGCCCTAACATCCCCAACGCCTGAGTAAGAGCAAACAACAGCCCAGCTTTTGATAAATCGTTTGTACTTACAAAGCCGTCTTTCTTTCCAAGAAACACTCTAATACCAGCTCCTATTCCAAAGGATGGACTGACACTTGAAATGGCATCTTGTTCTGCTAAAAGTGAAATATTGTCTGATTTTTCAAGAAAAATTTCAACAATGTCAGCACCAGCAGATTTACCTAGGGATAACAAATCTTCAATTTGAGGTTTTAATGTTTCATCAAAAGTATGAAATAATAGATTTTCACTCTGTTTAGTCAATAATGAATTAGTCAATTTTTTTTTTTTATTATTATGGCATTTAACAGGCATAAGTGCGTATTACTAAATTAATATTATATTTAATTGTAATTAAATCATTTAATAGAATATTAATTCAAGCATTTTTAATGTAATAAATTAATCTAGTTTTAATTTGCACCAATCCATTTCTGTCCATTTAATCTCTGAAGAACTCGGGAAATCAGTAGGGGTAAAGTAGTCTTTTTTTCGTCAATTAAGAATGATTCTACTATACTTGGAGCAGAATTTGATTCAGCTAATAATATAGTCTTATCTGAAGTGATTAGTTTTTTGTTAAAGCAAAGCCAGAACTTTCTATCGTCTGCTAGTTCACAAAATACCATCCAGCATTTACCTCCTACAACTGGTCTATCTCCTGCAATTAAATCAATATTTCTGACGATAGATCCTTTATCTTGGATTGATTTTTTCAATCCAGGAATTAAGTGATCTGATACAAATTCCTCAAAAGGTTTATCTTCTAATTTGGGAGGTTTGACAGGTTTTTTGGGAATGTCTGTTTTGTCTACATTAGAATTTTCATTTTTTGTTGTTATGTTGTTGGCAGCTGAAGTGTTTTCCATATAGTTACTTTAGCAAAACGACTCAAATATGATAATTAAAATTAAATTAAAACATTTTATTTTAATTTTACCATTTTGAATATGTATCATCATCCCAATCATTTAAAGCTGGTTCATTTAGGTATTCAAAATCATTGTTTGTTTCTTTTTTAAAATACATATCATCAGAATCATCTATGAATCCAGATGTATCAAATTCTTGTTCTCGTATATTGTAGGATGAATCATCCATTTTATTGTTTCTACTTATTACTCTAAAGTTTGCATTAATAGTAGGTGAGGGGTCTCTTATATCTCTTTCTATCAAAGTATTATCATATGTAAATGTATTATCTATTTCTTTTTTGACAGCTGTTTTTTTATTTGAAAAATCGGGTTTATATTTAATTTCTCTATTCAATTTGTATTGATTACTTCTTATGAATTTTGTGGTTACTAAATAAGAAAGGAGAAATCCAGTTCCTGTAGAGAATGCAAGGTACTTTCCTAAAGATAGTGATGGTGTATTCCAAATAAGTATTTTTAATTTAGTGTTTTCTCTATTGCTATTAATATTTAGATAAAATAATGCGAGAAAAGTTAGTAAAAAAGGTATGATTTTTAATAGATTAATAATTTTCATTTATTTGGACCTACCCATCTTTTTATATTATCTAAATCTTCACCTAAAGAATCAAAAAGTCTTACAACTATAAAATCAATTATATCTTCAATGGATTTTGGGTTGGTATACCAAGCTGGTATTGGTGGGACAATGATAGCTCCAGCAGTTGCCACTCGCTTAATATTTTCTATATGAATTAAATTAAAAGGAGATTCTCTTGGAGAAATAATTAATGGTCTATTTTCCTTAAGATGGACATCGGCACATCTCTCTATTAAATCTAATGAAAAACCTGATGCTATACGTCCCAACGTTCCCATTGAACAAGGAACAATTACCATACCCTTTGTTTTATGACTTCCACTAGCAATAGAAGCTGAATGATCATTCCATCTATAACAATTCAAATCACCTGATTCAACACGAAGTTTATTTCTCCAGAATTCAGATTGAGCCTTTGGTTCCACAGGGATATTGATATTACGCTCACTTTTTGCAACTTCGTATGCACCTTTACTTAATATTAAATCTACAGATTTATCATTTTCTAATAATAATTGTATAGATCTTTCTCCTAATTGCATAGCAGAGGCACCTGTAATAGCAATAACTATTCTCTTCATTTATTCTTTATCATCAGATCTATTTTCACTAGTCATTTTCTTATTATTAATTAAATCACTATCTTCATTTTTGATCAATTCTAAATCAATTTGATTTTTTAAGATGTCAACTTTTAAAACTCTAACATTTATTTTTTGTGCAAGTTGATAAGTCTTTTTATTTTTACGTCCAATTAAAAGGTTTTGTCGTGACCTGTATTCGTACCAATCATCACCAAGAGTGCTTACATGAACTAACCCTTCTGAAGTTAACTCGTTTATTTCTGCAAAAAAACCATAGCTTTGGACGCCAGTAATAATAGCTGGTACTTCTTTACCAATAATTTTTTGAGCTTCTCTTCCTTGTGCTATTGAAATAATATTGTTCCTAAAAGATTTTGATTGTTTCCTTCTATCATTTAAATGTTGTATTAATTTTAAATTTGCTTGCTTCTCAATAATTTCATTGATTTTAGAACTAAAAATTTTCCATGAGACATCTTTCCAACTATCTTTCTGACCTAAATTTACGGAATCTTTACTTCTACTAGAATTTTTACTTTTACCATCATTTAATAGCAAACTGATAATAAATTGATTAAATATATTCCAATAATTTAATGATGGACAGCACCACGGAGATTCAACATTACTAATGAATGACTTTTTATTTAATTCATCATAATTAATACTATCAGCGTGATTAAAAAGTTTTAAATGAATACCAGGTATAATATGTTTTACTAATTTATGAAGGATTTTCTTTTCAGAGCTAGAGTCGAATGATTTTATTAAATCGTTTGCAGATTGTGATCCGTCTAATTTCACTGTTATGTCACTATCAAGTACTAAGGCTGATTTGGTTAGCTCGTTTATAGATGATTGTTCAATTCCTTCATGTTCTTTAAATATAAAAGGTAGCTTATATTCATATAAATGTTTAGCAAGAATATTATTTGATAATCTGATATATATATCTAATATTGATTGCGGATCACAGCTGTCATATGATTTTGTCCATCCATGAAAGTCTCTGCTTGGAAAAGCTTTTTGTAATTCACTTAGCCTTTCTAAATTGGGAATATGCTGATCTAATTTAATAGAACTATTATTTATCTGATTAATTAGTTTTGATGAATGAATAATAGTGTAAATAACTTCTAGATTTTCTTTTAATGATTTAAGTGCAATTGGTATAGATTTGGATGTTGCTTTTCTATTATTAATAGTTTGTAAATGCTTATCTGTCACTTCTTTTACAGGTTTAATGATGCTTAGTGAAAACTTCCAATCAATTACTATACCTTTGCTATCTATATCAATCATTAAAGAAATAGCTTCACGTTCTTCATTAAGTTTGAAGGCAGATGCTGAAACTAATGTTTCATTTAAGAACTCAAGCCAATTATTTCCTAAACATATTGCTTCACCTTTATCCATGAGATATTTGTCCAATTTACCTCCAATATTTAACCTTTCTGATACGCTAGGAGAATGAATCCATATTCTATTTCCACCTTCATAAGGTTGAGCAAATAATGCGGGTAAAGATGGAGAATTTTTGCATTCCCAACTGCTAAATAACAAGGAGGGTTGGCATGTCAAGTCCTCTCTGCCTTTTAATTGAATTTTTTTAGGAGATACTTTTGGAGGATCAATATTTCTAGAAATATTATTTTTCGAAAGTAATATATCAACATCACCTTCGACTCCTGCATTTAATGGAAATTCTCTAATAATTTTTCCTATTGCTTTAAATTGAGCGATTGGATATTTACTTATTTCTATTTCATAAATAAAATCTTTATTCGATAAATTAGTAATAATTTCTTCACCATCTTCAACATCAATAATTGCAGGTATCCTGTCATCCAATGGATAAGCTTTTAAATTTCCATTAGCATTATCCTTTTCAATCTTTGCCAACAAGGTCTCATTATATCTTTGTAAAACACATTGTATTGAACCTTCAGGGGCTCTTCTCTTAAGAGCCTCTTTTGTAATTAATACAATAACAGAATCTCCATGCCAGGCATTATTTAAATTTGTTTCTCTAATATAAATGTCTTCACCCTCATCTTCTCTAACAACAAAACAATAGCCTTTACTACTGCAACGAACTCTACCTCGAACAAAATCAATTTCTTTATTGATAACTAACTTCTCATTTTCAATGCTTTTAACTATTCCAAGTTTTGTTAGAGCTTTGATTGCTATCTCTAAATTATCTCTATCAATTTTTCTTGAAAGTTTCAAAGACTTTTCTAGTCTAGGTACTTCTAATCCATCTTCTTTTTCAAGATTTTCTAGTATCTTTGAAACTGTAGTCATAATCTCGAATGCTAATTAATGTAAATTCATAGGATCTAATTCTTTAATAATAATAGTTCATTTAGAATAATTAATTTAATACTAGCTTTCACTAGTAGTTTCTTTACTGCTTTGTGCAAGAAGTTTAATCCCTAGAATTAAGAATACTATCCCAGAAAGCAGTTTTAACAAGAAAGCAGGTATTAAGCTAGCTATTGAGCCGCCAGCCAATGCTCCTAAAAGGGTAGCCAAAATAAGAGCAATTGACGATCCAATAAATACCGCTATTGGTTTATTGGTTGTACTACTTAAAGTTATTGTTGTTAACTGAGTTTTGTCTCCCATCTCAGCCAGAAAAACTGTGAAAAAAGTTGTAAAAAGGAGCGTGAGTAGCATAAATTAATTCAATTTCTAACTTTTAGAAATTCTATAAAACCTTGTGATACTAGGTATAATCCTAAACTTAACATAATTATCCCTGATACAACTGTAAATCGTTGTCTTGGAAAATTATTTGCTATCCATTGTCCAAGTAGTACACCAATCAGACTAGTTGAGATAAGGGCAAGACCAGCACCTATAAAAATAATTATTGGTCTTCCCGACTGAGCTGAAAGCATTAGAGTCGCTAGCTGTGTCTTATCTCCTAACTCTGCAAGAAAAATTGTACTAAATGAAGTAATTAATATACTGATAAAAGTTGATGAATCCTTTTGGTCACTAATCTTATTATTAGAATTTGAATTAGGTTGACCCATTACTTCCGAAGGACTGATGTTATCTTTACAGTTATGTTTGAACAATATATATCTTATATAAAAAACATCTAAATAATCAAGTTGTGAATTTATCCAGCATACCCTAAAATTCATTTATAGAGGTCTGAAGAATATACTTGACGAAAATCAAAAGATCATTCCATCAGCGTAGTTTTCTTCTTGTTGCCTATTCATAATAATTTGATCTAATCGATTAAAGCTGAGGTTTAATCGAGAGAAGATCAAATTTCTTTAAATATTGTGAACCAATGTCTGTTTGTTTAGTACTATATTAAAAGTTTTTAAATTGACATGGGAAACCTTTTGCCTCTAGTAGCCGTCTTTCTTGCTGGACCAGCCATTGTTGCTTTGATCTACTATAGAAGAGGTGTGTAAAAGTCACGCAGCTGTACCTAGTGCAATCTCGGCAAAGCTAAGTATCTTTTGAACATAAATATTTTGAGCTTTTTTATTTTTCTTAATGCTTCCTGATAAATCTGAGGTTATAGAATCTCCATTTGTATTTGTTATTATTATTTTTTTGTTTTTTGTTAATTCACATTTGTAGATTCTATTATGTAATTGTAATTCAATTATCTTAGAATATTTTCTTATATCTAATATATTTAATTGTAGCTTTTCTAGTCTTTTCCAATTGTTCATTTCAATGTAAAAAGCAATATCTATTAAATCATTCTTCCTTAATTTAGTTGATGAATTCCAATGTATTGCTTCAATTAAGGCTGAACCATCATCCAATGTGATTTTTAAATGGTTTCCTTTTATTAAGTATAGGTCTATAACTCTACATTTTCTAGTCCAAAATATTGGAGCAGGATTTTTAACCCCAAATGGTCCTAAATACATCAATTGCCTAAAAAAATCATAATTAATATCTTTAAAACAGACGTAAGCATCTGGCTTGATTGATTTACATATATCACAATTTTTCATTTCTCTTTTTGCAATATTATTTAGCCTTTCATTTAGCTCAGGTATATTTTCTTCTTTTATTGAAAAACCTGCTGCTGCTGAATGACCACCATGAGAAATTAGAATCTCTTTGCATTCATCTAAAGCCAAATTTACCTTTAATAAGTTGTTGGATCTTATAGATCCCGTAAATATGTTTTTTTTTGCTTCAGATAATATTGCGGTTGGTAAGTTAAATTTTTCAAGTATTCTTGCGGCTACGATTCCTATTATTCCAGGATGCCAGTCACGTTTTGTTATGACAAGAAACTTTTTATTATTATTATATTCTTTTTGTGCGATTTCAATTGCTTCCACCTCAATATTTGCTGTCAACTTTTTTCTTTCGGCATGAATGGCAAAACATTCTTTCATGAGTTTTTTTACAGAACTCTCAGAGGAATTAGTTAAAAGATCAATTATTAATTTAGTATCACCTATCCTTCCAACAGCATTAATTAATGGTGCTATTTTGTAGCCTATATCATCAGAAGTAATTTCAATACCATTTATTCCCAATCTACTGATAATTGCCTTAATGCCATTATTATTTGTAGACGAAATTCTAGGTAAGTACTCTTTTAGCCATTTTCTATTGGCTCCAACTAGTGGAGCCATATCAGCTACTGTTCCTATACAAAATAATACCTTTGCTGTTGTTTGATCTATATTATAATTTAACTTATCACATATATATTTAGCTAGCATATAAGCAATTCCAACTCCAGCTAAATATTTATAAGGAGAATTATTAGGGGTAAGTTCTGGATGAATTAATGCAAAAATATCAATGTCATTTTTCGGTATTTTATGATGATCTGTGATTATTAAATCAATATCAAGTTCATTTGATCTTTCTATTGCGTCAAGGGCTGAAATACCATTATCAACAGTGATAATAAGCTTTATTTGTTTATTATATATTTCATTTATTATTTTTTTATTTAGACCGTAACCATCGTTTTGTCTTGAAGGAATAAATGCTATAGCATTTGCACCTAAATTGGTAAATAACTCAACTAAAAGTACTGTGCTCGTTATGCCATCAGCGTCATAATCCCCACAAATAGCTATCGTTTCATTCTTTTGACAAGCTTCAATTATCCTTTTAGTCGCTTTGTCCAATTCAATGAAATGATCATTTGGATTTGGAAGTTGAGATGGTGTAATAAATTCTTTCAATTCTTCTTCTACATCTATTCCCCTCCTAGTTAAGATTTTCTGTAATGTATAATTTATTTCGCAATTAATAATCTCATCTTTATCTATAGGTTTAGGTAATATCCATTTCTTGATTTGATTGTATTCATTTCTCAAAGCTTAATCCCTTGATTCTATTGTCATCATAATTATAATAGGAAAATATGAATAAATTATCCGCTGTTTTCTGGGATGTTGATGGAACATTAGCTGACACAGAGCTTTGTGGGCATAGAGTTGCATTTAATTTAGCTTTTAAAGATTTTGATTTAAATTGGTATTGGGATAAGTCTAAATATTTAGATCTTTTGAGAATATCAGGCGGCTTAAATAGAATAATCAACTATCGGAATGAAATATATAGTGACATCACAGATGATCTCTGTGTAAAAATTCAATCAAGAAAGGCTTTTCATTATAAAGAATTAATAGATGCGGGAGAGATCAAAGTTAGGGAGGGAGTTTACCGTCTTATACATGAACTTGCAGTATTTAATGTCGAGCAATTTATTGTTACTACTAGTGGGAGAAATTCATTGGAACCCTTTTTGCATAAAGCATTAAATTCTTATTTAAATTATTTTTCTAAAATAATTACTTATGAGGATGTAATTAACCATAAGCCCTTTCCTGATGCCTATAACTTGGCAGTAAAATTAAGTCAAAATTCTAATTTAAATTGTATTGCCATTGAGGATTCCAATGTTGGTGTTGAGGCCGCTAAAGCCGCAAATATAAATTGCCTTATGACTTTGCCACCATGGTCAAATAATTTTCAAAACATAACAGATAAAGCTACTGCATGTGTTGATGGTCTTGGTAATGATAATAATTGTACAAAATTGTTTTATGGCAAACCACTTATTAGTAATTATGTTGATTTTGCGTATCTAAACAAACTTAATAATTGATTTAATGCAGAAAACTAAATTTTGGAAATCTATTGAATCATTTTTATTATTTTTAAATCCTATTATCTCTGGTTCTTGGAGTAAGAGAAGTATTTTATTGCTTTCACTATTGTCTGGTTTTTATTTTACTAATAGTCTGATTTCATATTTACTGGATAAATCAGTTAATACAATCTTTCTGGCAATATCAATTTTATTAATAATGGAATTGTCAGTTAGATTATTATTTTTTACTAAATTCTTAAAAATATATATATTAATACTTTCAATTAATAATTTTAGAATTGGTTCAACTTATGCACTCATACTCGAGGCTTTTAAGCTAGGTTCTTAATCAAGACTATTCAGAATCTTCTTCTGAAGTCTCATTCATTGGATAAACAAAGCCTTGCGCCCTACCTGTGAGTACTGATTTGCCTATTGATAAAGCCTTCTCTGCCGCTATAGCAGCTTTACCTTTCCATATTGCATGTCTTTGATTTCTTTTCCCTTTAGAGGTCTTTTTCTTGGGTACCGCCATTTTTCACAACATTTACTAATATTTGTATTTTATAACGTCAAGCACCAATTTAACAAAAGTGATTTGAGGAAAAACTAACTTCTTGTCTCTTTTTCTATATAAACTGAAGTTAAGATCCAATTTGACTATAGTTTATCTATAAATTCTACTGAATTATTTGAATTAATTATCTAATGAGTAAAAGTTATAGTCAATTATTAAAGGATATTGAAAATGGAGAAATAATTTCTATTATTTTAATTCCAAATAGAAGAGAAGTAATTGTTGAATTTACGAATGGAGAAAAAAAATCTATTCCTATTTTTTATAATGACCAAAAAATACTTCGAATATCTGAACAATTTGACGTTCCTCTTACAGTTAAAGATTTAAGATCTGAACAACGTTTAGCTAATTTAATTAGTGGACTAGGTCTTGTTTTGATATTTATATTCTCTCTCTCTTTTTTAATCAGAAGGTCCTCAAAGTTAATTAATAATATGCAGAGTTTTTCTCGAAGATCATCTCAGGTTAAACAAGATGAAATTGATACAATTACTTTTGATGATGTCGCTGGATTAAGTGAAGAATCTGAGGAATTGAGAGAAATTGTTACTTTTTTAAAAAATCCACAGGTCCTTATTGATCTTGGAGCAATTACTCCAAAAGGTGTTTTATTGGTTGGACCTCCTGGTACAGGTAAGACATTATTGGCTCGAGCAATTGCAGGTGAGGCAAATGTTCCATTCTTCTCAATATCAGCATCAGAATTTGTTGAAATGTTTGTAGGCGTTGGTGCTGGAAGAGTTAGAGATCTTTTTAAAAGTGCAACCGCCAAATCACCATGCATTGTTTTCATAGATGAAATTGACTCCATTGGCCGTCAAAGAGGTGCAGGTATAGGTGGAGGAAATGATGAAAGAGAACAAACGCTTAACCAACTTTTGACAGAAATGGATGGATTCGCATCTAATAGCGGAGTGATTGTAATTGCTGCTACTAATAGGCCAGATATACTCGATCGAGCTCTTACTAGACCAGGAAGGTTTGATCGCCGAATAGATATTTTACTTCCAGATAGAAAAGCTAGATATAAAATTTTGTCTGTTCATGCCAGGACAAAACCTCTAGCCGATTCAGTAAATCTTATGGATTGGGCAGCTAAGACTCCTGGATTTTCAGGAGCAGATTTGCAAAATTTGCTAAATGAGGCTGCTATTTATGCTGCAAGAAAAGATAAAAAAAACATCAGCAGCATAGAGCTTGATAGAGCACTAGAAAAAACACGGTTTGGTTTACTTTCTAGACCAATTACTGATAGCACAAAAAAAAGGCAAATCGCATATCAGATTATAGGTAAAACTTTAGTAGCATTATTAATACCATCTGAAGATAAATTAGAAAAAATTTCACTGTTTAAATCACCTGGAAGTTTGAACGGAATATCTTATTTAACTCCTGACGAAGAGACAATTGATAGCGGACTTTTAACTAGAAGCTATATATACAATAAAATTGTCATTTCACTTGGATCTAGAGCGGCAGAAATAATTATATTCGGAGAAAAAGAAGTAACCCAAGGATCACAAAGAGATCTTGAAGATGTTTATTTTTGGGCAAATCAAATGGTTACAAAATTTGGATTTTCTGAACTTGGCCCTATTGCTTATGATTCACAAAACGATTCTATTTTTCTTGGCAGAGATTTTATGCAAAATAAAAAAGAATACTCTCAGAAAACTAGTAAACAAATTGATAAGCAAATTATAGCTATAGCAAACAAAGCTAATAACCATGCAATAAAACTTTTATTAGATAAAGTTCCACTAATGGATTTACTTGTTAATGAGCTAATAGATAAAGAAACACTTGAAGGTGAATATATTATTGAAAAACTTAACTCTTATCTATCGAGTAATTAATAACTAGTAATTAATTTATAGAGCTGAAAAATATTCCTTACTTCCTTTAGGATCCTCCTTCATTGTTTTGTCACCTGGAGTCCAACCCGCTGGGCAGACTTCATCTGGGTGAGATTCTACGTACTGATAAGCCTGTAAAATTCTTAGTGTTTCATCAATATTTCGACCAACTGGAGCTTTGTTGATTGTTGAATGCATAATCACACCATTTGGGTTGATTATAAACAATCCTCTATCGGCTTCTCCATCATCATTAAGTACATTATATGCTGTGCAAATTTCTCGCTTAAGATCTGATACTAATGGATAGTTAATATCACCAATTCCTCCTTCATTTCTAGGGGTTTGGATCCAAGCTAAATGTGTAAATTTGCTATCTACTGATACACCTAAAACTTCTGTGTTTTTGCTGTTGAAATCAGTATATCTGTCACTGAATGCCGTAATTTCAGTTGGGCATACAAATGTGAAATCTAACGGATAGAAGAATAAAACCACGTACTTACCTCTGTACTGAGATAGGGTTATGTCTTTAAACTCTTGATCAACGACTGCAGTGGCTGAAAAGTCAGGTGCTTGCATGCCAACTCTTAGGCATTCATTTGTCGTCATGGAAATTGATGGGTATTTTGATTGGTTTAGAGGCAAGAGAACTTCCCCTTTTCCTAATTATAATTTATCATGTAAGCACAAAGAAAATTATTCTTTAAGCTTAACTGCCATAATACCTACAAATGAATGAACAAAAAAGTTGGGATGCTTCCCTTGTAAAAAAATTTAGTTCATCAAACCATTTAAAATTGATAAATCAATTAAGAAGTGAAGTTATAAAGTACCCTTTAAAAAAGAAAAATAATTTATCTTCAAATATAAGTAAAGATAGTAAATTTGAGACTAAAAGTAAAGATAATACAAAAAAAATTGATAGTGAATTAATATCTTCTATTAATTCGAATGTTAGTAATGATTTGCCTACCAAAAAATCTACTGTGAGTTTTAATAATGCTAAGAATTTTTCTATTTATAATCATAATAATGATTTCCCCAAGGATGAGATAAAAAGTGCATTAATAGAATCAAATACTGAAAATAATGATTCTTCAACCTCAACGTTTAAAGAGCGACTAGATCAAATAGATCTTAAATAAAGACACTTTTCACAAATCTTACTGCTTTAACTTTAGTAGCAGTTTTACTGGTTAAAAATCATAGTGTCAGTGGAGAGACTTGAACTCTCGACCTCAGCGTTATGAATGCTGTGCTCTAACCAGCTGAGCTACACTGACAATTGGAACAATCTGACTTTACAGACTAAAAGGGGTCTATTCAAGTAAAAAACATTGAAATGCCTTGTTTTTCATCTGATGTCCGTAGGTGCTCCTTTTCTATATTAATTCAGTATGGCCTTGTAAGGAAGAAATCCCTCAAATTCCAATTTATTTAATACATTATTTTGGGATAAAACATCTATTTTATTAATTGACAGCTTTGCTAATGGTAAAAACTCTACTCGATAATCATATAGTTTTTTAAAAATTTAAATTGATTATTTTAAATAAATACTTACACAGCTTGAAAACAATCAACTTGTCTTATCCTGAATTAAAAAAGTTAATTTATAGTATAATTACTTAAATGGGATAAATTCTCTAAATGATACCTCTCTTGTAAAGGAAAGAGGAAGAGATTATTAAAAATTTTATACTTAGTTTGAATATTTAGTAGAAAGAAAAAACCATATGCTGTAAAAAATGAGTTCAGACTACTTACAAGCTTACCAATCTCTTGTTAATGAATCAGAAAAAATATACTCAACCAAAATTTCTAAAGTCTCATATTTATTAAAATTGAAGGCACAGAGTAATTCGATTTCTGATTTAGATAGAAAGCACAAAACCTGGGGGCAAAACGATGTAATACCAAACCAGTTTTCATAAAGTGGATAGTATATTAAGAATTCTTTTTTATATCTTGCCTATAAATAGTAAGTAAATATGAAATTCTTCTATTACGATTTAAATTTATTGCCAAAGTAGAACAAATTTGCTATTAATTATTTGAGGGTGATTGGAACATTTAGAAGCTTCCCCAACAGCAAGCTTCGTCATCCTCAACTATTTTTTAGGTTTTTACTTTCTTCTATCCAATAATTTTTTCTTAACCATTGCCTTCTAAAATAAATAGGTTTCTGAAGAAGTAATTGATCAACATGGAAGATTTTCATTTTTAATAAAACAAAGTTATCTATTCCTCTTTTTCTTTTGAATTAAGTTTATACTTGACTTTTTTTCAGATTCAAACTATTCACCAGGATTAGGCCAAATCCACTTTGATTTTGCTTCATTATTTAATTTGTTCCATTGATCAAAAGGATTAGTCCCTTTATCTATAGTGGCTATTCCGCGTAATATGAATTGATATTTAGAACCAGGAAATATCCAACATATTTCTATATTATTATTTATATTAATTCCTTAGAATTTCCTACTTCTTTTATCTAAATAAATTTTCATATTGTAAGAATCTGTCCATCCTCTAAAAACTACTGTTCTTAATCTTGGCCTACTATCATGACTAACAGTTGCTAATTGAAGCAAACTATTGGAATGAAGATTAGATTCATTATTCTGAGATTTTAATCTGAACTAATCAAGGAAGTATTTGATAATTGTTGCTAAATAAATTTATAATTTAATTGATTAATAATAAATCATCTACGAATATAATCTAATCATAAATATACTATATTGTTATATTAAATTTCTTCGTCATCATTACCTAACCTAATTTCAACTCCAACAAAAGTTGCAAATAGTACTATTAATATACCTACTATTGTTTTCCAGGCGCTAATTTGATTTATTGGCTCTGGTGGTTGGAAGAAGTCTGGAATCATGACTCAATAATACATCTATTTATCTTCTTCCCACTCTTCTTCTGCTTTATTGAGAATATCTTCAACTGTATTATCAAAAGTTTCGGCAACTGATCTAAGCATTTTTGAAATGGTTTCATCTGGGCATGCAAGATCTTTCTGAATACCCTCAGCACAGTCTTTTATTTCCTCCCAAGCGTCCACTAAAACTTGAGAATCTACTGGTTTCCATTCTTCAGTCATAAAATATCTCCTTTATAAAGATAGGTTATGGAATTTTTCGTCATCCATCAGATATTAGCTTTTAGAAAGTTAATAGTGTCTTGGTTTCTTCATTTACTTAAATGAACCTAGCTCAAATGATAACTTTTTAAAATATGAAAGATTCATCAGAAGAAATTCAAAAATATAGAGCGAAGGCCAAATCTACATTTTGCAAAACTGCTCAAACACAAAAAATAACAGCAAAAATTGATTTGGACATATCACGCCATGAATATCTAATTTTTTCTGAAAAAGTCTAAAAACTAATGGTTTTTCATGTATCAAGAAGTTTCAAACCTTTAATTCTTATTTACGTCTGTTGAAAACGAACTATAAATGAATATAGAGACTAGTTTTTTATCATGCTTTTGCCTAAGCCAGTTCGCCCAGTGGATTCTGAAAAAAAAGGTAAAGACAATTAATCATTAGTTAACTATTAGATTAGTTATTGTAATGAATTAAAGATACTTTATTTTTCTTAAGAACATAGATCAGTTGTGATTTATGTTCTTTTTTTTATATACTCAATTTTTTTAAATAAACATAATCAATTGGTTTTAAACTAACCTCTTGACATAGAGAGAATATTTGGCAAATTTGATCGTGTGTCTAGGAAGACTACATTCATAGATACAGCAATTGCAAATTTCCACGGAAAAATTGATTTTTTTCATTTTCTCTATGAAAACAGCATCAAAAGAGCTTAAAAAGCTAAGGGCCATGGCAGAAAATTCATTACATAGATCAGCAGAATTGCAGCAAGTCCTAGCCCAAATAGAAGCCTCACTCTCAAGGGAAGAAACCCAAAAAGTCATTCAAAAGGCTAATAATATTTAAAATATTGTCTTTTGGAATCATTATTATGTTGTTCATGTACAAAAAGACAAAAAATAAAATTATATAACTTTATTTAATTTTTTAATCATAAAGTTAAACCATAATTAAATATAAATCTATAAGTAAAAAAAATATCTGGTTTTGGGAGTGCAATCTAGATATCACTTTTTTTGTCTAACTCTCTTACGTTTTTATATTTATAATTTGTTGCCGCCGTAATAATAATTCCTGGGACAATCAATATAATACCAAAAAAATATTTGGACTTGATTATTGAATAATGTAGTTATAATTTTAATTTTATTCTACATAATATAGTTATTAATTGTGTGAGAGTGAAAAGACAGCTTTTTAATTAATAAATAACTTAATAAAAACGATTAAACACGTAATAAGATAATATTATTTATTAATTAGCACAATATATTTAAATTAAATAGTATATAATATGTAATTAAAATAGAGAGTATATTCAGTATTATGTAAACATTATAAAAGAAATAATAGGTGAGACTTATCTTTGTTTGAAGGAAAAAATTACCGATTTATTTATATAATTTCAATTGTTGATTTTAATAAGCTTTAAAGAATCAGTAAATATAATCACCTTAGTGACGAATTAAATAATGAAGGATAAGGCAAACTAAAATCCCTGTCCACAATCCCTTTATCCAACTCAAAATAAGCATTTGATAATTGCTAAGTTTAAAATGATTTTGTATGGCTAAAGCAGCTCTTTTATCAAGACCTATCAATGAAAAGGAACTCTTATTGCCTAAATCAAATAACTTTCGCTCCATGATTCTAATAATGTTTTTTTTATTCTAATACATTAAAGAAAACAATTAAATAAATTCATCATTTAATACTAGAATTCTCATACATACTTAATCTTCTACCATTAACCAATATATCTAGACTTAATGTTAACCGAACAATATTAATTCATGTATAAAGGCTGATCTTAGTAATATTATCGCATTATCAACAAAAAAAATAAGAACTTTTATTCTAATAAGCTATTTTTATTAGTTCTTATAAATAAATCTAATCTTCTTGCTATTACCTATGATTAACATTAATGTTAAAATAAAATCTAAAACAGAGTTGAGGATAAACAAATTAATGGATGATTTAAATTCAACATTAGATCTCTATTATGAGAATGCTCTACAAAAATAATAGTGTTAATATTATAAGTAATAATTTTACTTTAAATTTTTAAAACTAATAGGTACAATATCATTCAAGTGATTTCTTAACTTCTATCATACTATCCTTTAAATTTACAATTGATCCAACATTTATAAATGCCAACTTGTTTTTATTTTTATATTTGCTAGATTAAAATTGAAAACAATTATCAAAATTCTATTGACTTGTTTGTGAGTTCAATAGATATAAAATTGACAAAAGTAGTTTTTCACAACATCTCATAAAATGACTTGTAACTGCCAGCACTGCGTGGAATTACAAAAACAGCTAGATAGAGCCGAAAGAATGCAAGCAGATTTATTTAAGGAAAGGAGTACGAAATTAATTATTAGGTAGAAGATTTAATTATATGGAATGACAGGTATTTTTATTCTTTTCTTTTTATTAGTAGAATTGGATTTCTCTTCACTATTATTTAATATTGGCTCAATTATTCTATTATCATCAATTTTTTTGCCTTTGTTATTGCGTGCCTCAATGTTAATAAATAAGAAATATATAATTATTAGTAATAGATAGGGAAGGAGGTTTTTGATATTTATTAGTATAGGTTTCATATGTCAGTTGCTCCTTTGATTATCATTATCTTATTCTATTATTTTATTTAAAGTATGCCATGTTAAAGCTCTGTTATGAAAAAATTCTATCTGGTAAAAGCAATAATTTTATTTTATATCAATAATAATAGATTGTAATAATATTTTCTGTAAAATTTATGACTTTTGTCTGAGTAATTTAATTAGTGTTTTATCGGTTTATATTAGTTTTAAAATAAAAAATGTTTACACCGAGTAGTTCAAGTTAAAATAATAAAGTATTTCTAAATAACCCTTCACCCTCTTTTGTATTATAGCTATTTTGAGTTATAAAAATTAAAATACAACTAGTTCTTACTTTTTCGAATTTAAAATATGTGTTTATTAAATGCTTCTAAATAATTATGAATTATATTTATATCAATTCTCATTGATTCTATTTCAAGATTTTATCATCGAACTTCGAAGAATTAATTAATTACTAATTCTATTAATAAAAAGGACATCATAATTATTGGTATCGTCTCCAACAGCCTCTATCCATTCTTTAAATTCTTCCTGAAGTGATTGTTTATCCTCACCGTCTAATTTTGATAGCCTATTTAAGATATCATTAATTGTCACTTCTACAGTTCCAATTAAACGAGTTTTGGACATGAATAAAATTAATTTTTATAAATATAAATTTTTTTAAATTCTTTGAGAATTAGTAAATACCGTATGTCTTACATACATTAGACAATTTTTAAATATTTCACGACTTTAAATAAAATATGTGAGTTTTTATTTTCTGATGTTTTTATGTTTTAACCAATATTTCTTATTATGTAAAAAATGAAACCGAATTAAATCTCAGAAAGATATATATTAAAAAAAATAAATAATTTTTATGTCTTCAAGGCAATCTGGAGCTATACAGTCTGTTGAGGTTATGCTCAACAGGTCTTTAGCAAGGCTTGACGATTTGAAAGGTATGAATAGAGAGGCCCTGTATGATGAGTATAAGGAGTGGTTAGAAGTTGATGAAACTAATGTTATTAATGATGGAGTTTTATATTGCAATTATCTTGGATAATATTAATTATTTAATAGATTTAGCTGAAGGCATGCAGCATAACAAACAATACCACAAGCCACAGAAAGATTTAAGCTTCTAACTCCACCAGTCTTAAATTCTTTTTCTCCTCCAGGCATTGGTATTCCAGAAATAATCTCACATTCTCTCATAATTTTATCTGGTAATCCAGTATCTTCCCTTCCAAATAAAAGAATATCTGTATTTTTAAAGGTTATATTAGATATTGAATTATCACTTTTTTTGGTCAAGGCAATAAATCTTGAAGTAATAAACTTTTTCTTATATTCTTCAAATGATTCATATAAATGTAAATCAACATTTGACCAGTAATCTAAGCCCGCTCTCTTTAAATATTTATCTTCAAAACTAAAACCAGTAGGCTTAATAATGTCTAATGAGAGCTCAAACGCAAGGCATGACCTACCAATTGTTCCAGTATTTTGTGGAATTCTTGGTTCAAAGAGTGCCACACGTGGTCTAAATTGATTTCTTATTGAATTCATGGAATTGTGCAACCAATATTATCTAAATCTATTGCTATACCATTAATAGCTAACCACTTTTTAGATGCATGAGAATTAAGTAATTGCAAAAATTTACTTAATCTTTCTCGAAATAAATGACCAATGGGAGTGGCTGGCACAATTCCCCATCCTATTTCCTCAGCTACAATAATAAATCCAGTATCATTATTTAAAAGGCTACTAACAAATTCATTTTGGAAAATATTCCATTGATCATCATCATGTATTAGGTATTGTTCAACAAGGCCACCTAACGAGTCAATCAAAATTGATTCGTTTTTATCAAAACATTTTATTAATTTACAGATATTCTGCGGATACTCAATCAATTTCCATTTAGTTGGTCTTCGTTTAATGTGATTATTTATCCTTTTTTGCCATTCTGGGTCATTTTTTCTAGGTTTTGATGTGGCTATATAAGTAATTGATTCCTGATCCTTTATTAAAAATTCAGCTAATTTGCTTTTACCACTATTTGTCGGACCACTAATTAAAATAAGACCTTTAAAATTCCCTTGTAATGGTTTTAGCATATTTTTACACGTAAGATCTCTCTTTATTAACTCAATATTATCACCTATTATAATAATTCTAAATAAAAGTATAAATATCATATTTATAATATAGATTTAATATAATCAGTATTCAACTCAATTTTAAAAGTACATGTATAAAATTTCTAATTTAGTAATATTATTTGGGGTATTTCTATTAGTTCTATCAATTATTAATATCATAACAGCAACTGAGTTAAATCCATCATTAGTAAGAGGAGAAACTATATCTGGAATAGCTTCAATTGCATTAATAACAATTGGTTATCTCTGGACTGAAATCAAACCCAATCCGCCAACAAAAGCTATATTAAAAGGTATCGAAGGATTTGATATCAGTGAGGACTTATCTGAAGGTCAAAAATATGAATTAGCTTGGGGAAGTCATCAAATATTAACTGCTACAGCCGCAAGTACTATTCTAATAGTTTGGGATAATGAAGTAGTACTTAGAAGAGGTCTAATAACTAATAATTTGTTTAGACCAGGAGAGATCTGTAATAGAGCGATTGAGCAAAATAGAATGATTTCCTTAGTAAATACAGATTTATTTCCTGGTAGTGAAGAATTTGATTGCGTATTAAAGGATCTACCATCGGTTATTGTTTATCCACTTTCTAATAGAGGTCTAACTATAGTAGGTGGCTGGTCAAAAAGGGCTTTTACAAATTCAGATGAGAAATGGATTTCAGGTTGGTCTGATAAATTATCAGATTTACTTAATACTTAGAAAATTAATATAAGTCTCTACCTGTTTATTATTAGATTGAAATACTAATGTATTGTTATTTTTTAACCATTCTATATTATCCGAAATAATTTCGATTTGATATTTCTCAATACCAATATTATTAAATATACTTCTATTTAGTTTATTATTATTGAGCGATAAAATATCAGTATTTAGATTATACGAACCACCTGACGAAATTATTTTAGTAGTATCAAAATTAATATCTAGCGGACTATCTAACAGAATATTAGAGTTGTTTAAATCCCAGTTAAAAGAATCAGTTTTTATATAATAGTCTTGTGCTTCTAGGAATGTAATATTTACATTATTAAAGACTCTAATTATATTTAAAGCATTATTAAGAGTAGAATTACCTGATTTAACTAATAGTTCAATATTACTTTTATTTAATAATTCAATTTTACTGGTAAATATTTCAATATCATTTTTTATAGGATCAATAATCGCCTTTGGGCTTGTAATCCTTATACTATTTTTATTTGTAGGGTTTTCTTGTAAAAGCTCAAAATCACTAATATAGCTTTTTTGATCTATTTCCTGAATTTTATATTTACTCTTTTGGCATCCTAAAAGGGTAAGAATTGATATGAAGATAAAAATGTATGAGTAAACTTTTCTCAAATGTTTATGTAACTTCATATTCAATCTTATTCATTACAGGATTGGGATCTTGAAGTTTATTTTTTGGATCAAGTAGGCCCCATTTTAATGAATTATCAAATGTAATAAAGTTGGAGCTAATATTTAGTTGATTTAATATCCTATTACTTAAATCCGGCACAAATGGATTTAATAGTACTCCAATTATACGGCATGCTTCTAAAACAGAATAAATATCCTGAGCTACGATTTCTTTATTTGAATTATCCTTAATAAGTTTCCATGGAGCTCGTTCATTAAGAAATAGGTTAGCACTATTAGCAAAGTCTATTATTGAATTTGCAGAGTGCTTAAAATTATTAGTTTCAAAGGCAGACATATATTCTTTTATTTTGATTCTCGATACATCATGCAAGGTGGATTTAATTAAAGAAGGATCATTTATAGGAATACTATCCTTAAACCACTTCTTAGACATTGTTATTGTTCTATTTAATAAATTACCAATGGTATTGCTTAAATCACTATTGACGATGTCTACAAATCTTCTCATTTGAAAATCACCATCTTCACCAAATTCAATATCTCTTAGAAGATACCATCTCATAGCATCGATTCCCCCATATTCAAAAAGTTCAATGGGGTCTAGTACATTACCTAATGATTTACCCATTTTCTGACCTTCTCGAGTTAAAAAACCATGACCAAAGACGCTTCGAGGTGTTTTCATACCAGCGGAAAGAAGCATTGCAGGCCAATAAACAGCATGAAATCTGAGAATATCTTTACCAATTACGTGCATATTTGCAGGCCAATTACATAAGGAATCTTCGGTTAATTCAGGAGTACTTTGATCACGAAGAGAGCCACTAACATAACCTAATAAAGCATCAAACCAGACATAAAAAGTGTGATCCTTATTTCCAGGAACATTTATTCCCCATTTCAAGTTTACTCTAGAAATAGAGAAATCTCTTAACCCCTTAGAGACAAAATTTATAATCTCATTTTTTCTACTTTTCGGTGAAATGAAACCATCAATTTGGATTAGTTTTTCAATTTGTTCTTGATATTTTGATAATTTAAAGAATAAATTCTCCTCATCTCTCCATTCTAATTCCTTATTATGAATTGAACAAATTGGACTTTTATCATTCTCTTCAACATCCTTATATTCCTCACAACCAACACAATACCAACCACTTTGCCTTCCCATGTAAACATCATCGGATTTTAAAACTTTGGAATAGAATTCATATACCAAAGAAGTATGTTCTTTAGATGTTGTTCTTACAAAGCGATCATAGCTAATATTTAATTTGTCCCATAAATACTTATACTTCTCAGTTATATCATCACAATGTAGTTGAGGTTGAAGGTTTTTACTTTCTGCAGTTCGTTCAATTTTTTGTCCATGTTCGTCAACACCAGTAAGAAAAAGTACAGTATTTCCTTTTAGTCTTTGAAATCGAGCAATCGCGTCACAAGCAATTGTTGTATAAGAACTGCCTAGATGAGGCTTGTCATTAACATAATATAGCGGTGTTGTAATTGTGTATTTCATATTTATTATATATTCTGATTATTATATTATATTTTTAAAACTTTTGCATACTGCTAATTTTCTTTTATGTTGATGATCAAATTAATTGAAAATAAATAATATCATTATAATTTTGAGTTATATTTTTGACGTTAAATTTATCACCGACTTTTATATGTGTCTTTGATTTCAATTTACATATAGAAGAAAATTTATATTCAATAAAGTACAAAATACAAATATCCTTATATCTATTTATCCAATTTAATAATGTGACTTGATAATCCATTAACGTGTTAATTTCGAACCACTTATTAAGCCATATTTTTTGATCTTCTCTATATCTCATTATATTTTGTTTACTTAAATTATTTATATCTATTATAATTTTATATATTTCCTCTTCAGATATTAGAGCTTTATTATTAAGAAAGCGATTTAATTGATAATGAACTATTAAGTCTGCATATCTTCTAATAGGGGATGTAGCATGTAAATAATATATTAGCCCGAGACTATAGTGAGGCAGTGGGTTTATGGAATAATATGACTTACCCATTGTTTTCTTTAGTAAAAAATTATATAGAACATTATCTTCCGAATTCTTAATATTATTTGTAATAGCTTGATTAGTACATTGTTGCACTCTATAGGGAACAGGTATTTTATTATTTTCAGTAAAAACTGAAATTATATTTCCATATAAAATCATTGCTTCACTTATTAATTGTCTTGATATAGTTGGCTCTATTATTTTAATCTTGGGAATGTTAGTATTAACAATAATTTTTCCATATGGTTCGAGAATTTCAATGGCCCCTAAATTTCTCCGCCAACAGTTTCTCTTTTGTAAAATAGTTGATATAATACTTAAATCTTCTTCTTCTTTAGGTGCATAATCTATAAGTTCATCTGCTTCTTCGTAATCTAATTGATAGTTTACTTTTATTAAACTCTGTACAATTTCTGATGATTTAATACTACCGTCTTCATTAAAAATAACACCTAGGCTTATTGAAACTCTCTTTTCTTTATCACTTAGACTGAAGATACTGTTAATCAAAACTTTAGGAAGCATGTATAAAGTATTAGTTGATAAATACAAAGTTGAAATAAGTTGCCTAGCTTTCATATCAATAGCTGATTGATATTCAATATATGAAGTAGGCGATGCAATATGAACCCACAATTTATAGTGATCAGATTTTCTTTCTATTGAAATTGCGTCATCTATTTCAATAGTATGAGATTCGTCAATGGTATATGTATTAAGGTGAGTAAGGTCTTTAACTGAATCGTTTATATTTTTTGATTGCTTATTTTTAGATATTATATTATTAATTTCTCTATTTATTATTTTTTTGCACATTCTATTATTAATAGAATATTTACTATAAGAATTATCCTTCTGGATTAACAAAAGGTAGAAGAGCAATAATTCTTGCTCTTTTAACAGCTGTAGTTAAATCTCTTTGTTGCTTTGCTGTTAATCCTGTAAGTCTTCTAGGTAAAATTTTTCCACGATCGGTAATAAATTTCTTAAGTAATTCCACATCCTTATAATCAATAGGATCACCTGGCTTTATAGGAGAAAGCTTTTGTTTAAATAGTGAATTAGTCATTTTTTAAAAGTTTATAAAAGAAAATAATTATTTGATTTCTCGATGAATAGTCATCTTGTTTAATTCAGGACAGAATTTTTTAAGTTCAAGTCTCTCAGTAGTATTTCTACGATTTTTTTCTGTGGTGTATCTAGATACTCCTGCAGAACGTTTTTCTGAGCTAGGTACAGATCTAGACTCAGTACACTCTAAAGTGACCACTATTCTGGTTCCTTTTTTTGCCATATGAACTTAGCTAAACTTTTTGTGAGTCTAGGAAACAAAGTACAATCTTACTAGGCTAAGCACCCTTTTTAATAAATTCATTTGAACATCTATGTTTAACTCGTATGAGAGCAAATCATGAAGGTATCAGTTTCTTGGCTAAAAGATCTTGTCGAATTTAACAATGATATTGACGATTTGGCTGAAAGGCTTTCAATGACTGGCTTTGAGGTTGAATCATTAGAAGATTTATCAGAACGAGCAAGGAATGTTGTTATTGGTTTTGTTGACGAAATCAAACCGCATCCAAATGCGGAAAAGCTAAAAGTTTGTTCTGTAGATGTTGGTTTACCCAAAAAATTAAGCATTGTTTGTGGAGCACCAAATGTAAAAGCCGGTTATCACGTTCTAGTGGCTAAGGTAGGAGCCTATTTATCCGCAAATTCATTACATATAAAATTATCTAATT
Source organism: Prochlorococcus marinus XMU1408 (assembly GCF_003208055.1). Classification (NCBI taxonomy): domain Bacteria; kingdom Bacillati; phylum Cyanobacteriota; class Cyanophyceae; order Synechococcales; family Prochlorococcaceae; genus Prochlorococcus; species Prochlorococcus marinus. The sequence continues at coordinate 657,191 of NZ_QJUE01000002.1, read as the reverse complement.
TGCGTGGTGTCGAAAGCGAAGGAATGATTTGCTCGCTTGGAGAATTAGGGATAGAAAGTAATAATGAAGGGATAGAAATACTTGAGGAAAATGAATCGAATGTACCCCCTATTGGTACAAATGCTGCTGATTACCTTGGTTTGAATGACACTATTATTGAATTAGCTATTACTGCTAATAGACCTGATGGTATGTCAATGGTTGGTATAGCCCGCGAAATATCTACAATAACAAATTCTAAATTAACATTACCAAAATTAGATTTCAATGATGACTTTAATAAATTTACACCAAAGATAAAAAATATTCAGTCTTTTGGATCAGACTGTATTTACTCTCTTACGTATATTGATAGTATAGATAATACAGACAAGATAAATAAAACTATATTAAATAAATTAAGTTCATTAAAACAAAACTCAATAAATCCAATTGTTGACATAACAAACTATTTAATGCTTGAACAAGGTCAACCACTACATGCTTTTGATGCAGATCTATTAGATGAGATTGTCGGTAGAAAAGTTAAACCTAACGATTTTGGAATTAGAAATGGTGAAGAAGGTGAGTTGTTTTTAGCACTTGATAAAAAAGAGTATAAATTAAATCCTAATATAAACTTAATTACATGCAATGATATCCCAATTGCAATAGCTGGTGTTATTGGTGGAAACAATAGTTCGGTAAGTGATAAAACTACAAGAATATGGCTAGAAGCTGCTGTTTTTACACCCACATCAATTAGAAATAGTAGTAGAGAAATAGGTCTCAGGACAGATGCAAGTAGTAGGTACGAAAAAGGAATCTCTTCAAATATGACAATTGCAGTTTCAAAAAGGGCTAGTCAACTTATTTCTTTAGAATTAGGAGGAAGTATTAAATCGACTCATGTGAATAATGATTTTAAAAGGAAAAGTATTAGTGTTGGTCTTAGGATTGAGAAAATAAATAGAATACTTGGTAAATTAATAAGCACTAATAATCTATCTGATGATAGAAGTTCTAATAGAACCCGTTATCTTAATAACGATGAGATTGAGACTTTTCTAACTAAACTTGGTTGCCAGATCACCTCTAATTCCTGGGGTTGGAATGTAGAAATACCTCCTTATAGATCATCTGATTTAACAAGAGAAATTGATTTAATAGAAGAAATAGCGAGACTAATTGGATATGATAATTTTGATTCGAACATGCCTGATCCTCTTGAGCCTGGAGTATTATCTCCCTCGAAATTAGTTGAAAGACGTCTAAGAAATTCATTTATTCATAATGGTTTTCAGGAAGTAGTTACATCTTCACTTGTTGGCCCTGACAGTTCTGGTGAAAATGCTGTATTGATCAAAAATCCACTACTAACAGAAACAAGTAGATTAAGAACAAATGTATGGGATGAACATCTAAAAATTCTCCAAAGGAATATTTCTTTTGGAGCTGAGGGCTGTTGGATTTTTGAAATAGCTAAAACTTATAAAAAAGATAAAGAATTTTTTGTAGAAACAAATTTATTATCAGGTGCAATAACTGGCAATAAACGACTTAGTAAGTGGGGTGTATCATCAAAACATTTATCAATAGATTATTTTGAAGCAAGAGGAAAACTAAAACAATCTCTCGATGTTTTACCAATAGAAACTATTGATAAACAATTAACTGATAAGCATTTCATGCATCCAGGTAGAACTGCTGAATTATTTGTTGAAGGTAAAAGTATCGGTTTCTTTGGTCAAATTCATCCTTCTCTATCTGAGAAATTTAATCTCATTAAAGAAACTTATTTATTTAATCTCGAATTTGATCCATTGATAAAAGCTGCAACGAGGAAAACTAATTGGACAAGAATTTACAAAGATTATCCTACTGTTCCTTACATGGAACGAGACATTGCACTTATTCATTCAAAAAAGCACACATCCTTAGAAATTATCAATCTAATAAAAAAATTTGGAAGACCACTATTAGAAAAAGTGGAATTGATCGACCGTTACGAAGGATCATCGATTCCCGAAGAAGAGATTAGCCAGGCTTTTAGAATTAGATATAGAGATACTAAAAAAACTCTTGTAGAAGAAGATATAAATCCCATACATGAAAAGATAAGAAAAGCTCTTAAAGAGAAATTAAAAGCAGACTTAAGAAGCTAGTCTCGCGGGTCTTATTCTTTTCTTTAGGTGAGACTTGCACCTAGACTCTATTGAGACTGTTTAGACAAATATCGCATAAGAAGAATGGCCTCAAATATCACCGTTTTAGGTTTTTTAATATGTTCTTTATTAAATCAATTCAAGAAACTGTCTTTTTTGTAAAAAAACTCAGCGCTATACGTTCATCGCAATACATAGATCTATATAGTCTTGTATTCAAATCATCTTAGGACTAACAATGAGTCCAGCAATAGATAGTTGAGACGCCCTTCTCCGAGTATATACGTATTCAAGTAGAAACAAAAAAATCATTAACATAGGCATAACTGTCTTTAAAGCAGTTATGCAAGCTCAAAAATGCTTACAGTGAAAGGTTTTATATGGGAGCTAATTAAAATGGACGAGTTTTGGACAAGTAAATTTCTAATCTACTAATTGGCATGCTTTCTAGGAATTCTAAATATTTAAAATAAAAAAAACAATCATTTTAAATTGTCATTAAGGAGTTCTCAATCAATTAAATTATTTTAAATCGATATTCAACCAATCAAATTGGCTGATAAACAAATATTTCCGAATTAGTTAGATCTAAATTTAAAATCTAAACTAAATACTATCCAATGTATCTCATATGAGTTGCATACGGAGACTCACGTGTAGATTCATATGAGACGCATGAGATGCTTAATTTTTGTATAGATCCTTAAGTAATTGGTAAGCCTCGTTTAGTTTTCTCATTGTTTCATTTGATCCCCCTGCATCAGGATGATTGGAGAGTGCTTTTTCCTTGTAGGCATCTCTTATGAATGAAAGAGTTAGAGAAGAACCAGCTTTTGTGGGTAAGCCCAATAACTTTAGTGCTCCATGAACTGTCATTGTAGATTCAAGGGTTTGGAATGAAGTCACATTTTGACTACGTTTGAATTTATTTACGAATCTGCGAATAATTGTCGGTATTCTGTTTCTTAAGTTTTTAGTTGAAAAGGGATCTTCTAATGCTCCAGCTAAAATAATTACATGATCAAATGTTAAAGAATCTATTTTCCAATCATTACAATAGGAATTAAGCATTTTACAGGCCGCATTCCATGTAAAAGGGATATTTTCAGTACCATCGACATTAGGCCAAATATCCCTTGCAAACCAAATCATTGATGCCTCTATGACACTTTCAGTAGGTTTTTGCCCATAAAGGTAGATCCAATGTTTTTCTGCAGCATCTTTTGCTTTAACTAAATCATTTATATCAATAGTGGTAATAGAAGTATCTTCCATGTTTTTAATAGTTTTATCTTTACTCAAACTTCTTTTTAGATTTGTAGTTTGTTTCCTTATAAAACCAGGTAATTCAATACCTGTGGAACTCAATTCCTTTTGATCGGGTCGCATCTCATTAGTTTTTACTTGATTAACTACTACATTTTTTATTTCGACATTCTTATTCCCAAATATAACTAGTGCTTTTTCTTCATTATTATTATTAGCTTTTCCATTTTTATCAGTTAGATTGTCTAGTTTGCTACTTTGTTTGAAATCAAATTGCTCATTTTCAGCTACTTCCTCATCAATATCATTTGATAAAATTACCTGTAATAACCTTTCAAAGACTAGTCCCCTTCTTCTTAATCCCCACTCTTTTCGAAGACGATCTACGCCGTCTATTAGCTCAATCGGTAAGTCAATTGAAATTCTTTTAACTTCCTTGTCCTCTCCTTCCGTCACAATAGACATATAACTAGACACATAGTAATAGGCTTTTAATATTCAACAAACATTTAGTTTAGAATTAAAATAATTTATCTTAAATTAGTCAATATATTTGAATTTGGATATTTTATAAAAAAAATATGATATATCCACATAGATCAATATTATTATGTATTATTTTTAAGATTCATAAGATACTATTCTGAAATGAAATTCTGCGATTCATCTCAAAACTGGAGTGAAAGAAAAAAATTTTTTCAGTCAAGGAAATTAAATTTTTTAATTTCAATCAAAGAATCTTATGAAAGAAAGCTTGCTGCCATAACAGCTTCAATTACTAAACTTGAGGAGCAGATGAATGTAAACAACTCTAGTATTGAAGGTTAGCCTCCCTTTTATCTAATTTTTCTACTACATCTTTTAATATTTCTTCTGGTCCAAATTTTATAAGATAATTAATATTTGATTTTTTTGTTCCAAGAAAATATCCTGCAAAACCAAGGGCATTTATACTGAATCCATTTGATATATCTTTTTCTCGTGTTATTAATGCAATCCATTCAGAGGTAATAAGTAAATTATAAGCTTTTCGTGGTTTATTAATCTTACCTATTTCCCCTAAGCCCATACTTACTGCCATAGATTTATAAGATTTATATAGACCATTAGCTTGAGAATTTATATCTTTAACTCGTGCTTTTATTGAGATACAATGTGATATTAGAGAATTGATATTATTTTTGTTATTTAATAAAGAGCAAAACCATTTATATCTAGGACAAATACTCTCATTAGTATGCCTGCGAAGTAATTGAAAATGTCGATGAGGCTGACTTGCTCCAGCCTCTTTACTGCTATTAAAGAACCATAAACCTGTTGTATCATTATCAACATCTACTATAGCTCTAAAATCATCAATATTAAGCCATCCATTTTGAGCCTTCCAGATATTTGTTATCAATAACATATGTCCTATTTGTACAGGATACTTATTTAGGATCAGCGTATGTTTGTCATTTATAGGTTGAATTTCAAGTCTAGAATCCCATGGAATAAATGGATTATTTTTAGGACCATATTCAATTAAATATTTTGGAATAGGACTGTTAAGAAAACGTAATTCATAATCACAATTATCATGATTATTTTTATATTTTATGGTGTCTAATGGGATTACGGCTCCAGAATTTACAGCTTTTCTACTAGTTTCAAGAGCTTTTGACCATATTAATTCTTTCTTCACATCGAAAGACCTTTAACAGTATTTTAATTATATAAATATTAATCTAAAATCTAAAACGTTAAATAAAAACTTTTTAACAAATAAATGATCATTACTCTCTTGGTTCATGAAATTGCTGAGTATTTTAATTGTTATGTATGAATTCATGCCTAACAAGGCTTTCGTAGGGCAAAGAAGCTAAATGATAACCATAATCAATTTGACGCACTAGAGACGATTTAAAGCCTCATACAGGTCCGATGACGCCTTCAATGATGATGAGCTTTGATAATAAAACTTTTTTAGTAAGAAGCTAAATAAAAAACGCTTGAAAAAATGAGCTTTATCATAATTTGTTCATTCAGCCTCTAGCCGTTGATATCCATTGTGTAGGAAGACTTTTAGGCGCTCCAATTAAAAAATAAATTTATCAAATTGCAAAATAGTTTCGGATTATTGTCAAATAAGGTTGACGAAAGCAGGGGGGAAGGAGTTAAAACCTCAAACAGTAATGTGTCCTCGATGGATTGGGACTTTTCTGATGACGGAGCATTCTTAGCTCTATGTGATGCCTTTCGCGAAAGCGGAGAATCATCCCCTATGGAATTTTTGGCAACCGGTGAAGGTGCTTTTCACTTTCAGGAATTAACTCAAAATGCAGCAGGAGAAGGTATAGATTTAAGTGATTCAGAGTCAATGGCTGAATTTCAGATGGAGGTTTTAGAATCGATGAATGAAATAAATAATTAAATTGTTTTGATAATTAACAATTTAGCTGAAATCTTAAATACCAAAGTATTTGGCTATCGGATGTAATGCAACAATAGCAGTTGTACTTTGTTCAGGATGAAGTTGCTCACTTTCATCCATAGAGATATTAATTTTTTTAGCATCAAGCCATAACAATTGTTTTCTAGAATCTGAAACTTCAGGACAAGCTGGATACCCAAAAGAATAACGACATCCTCGATATTTAACATCTAAGATATCTTTTATATTAGCTGGTTCACAGCCTTCAAATCCACATTCAATCCTAATAACAGAATGTATATATTCAGCAAGTGCCTCTGCTAGTTGTACGGTTAAACCATGAAAAAATAGATAATCAGAGTAAGAATCTTGACTAAATAGTTTATGAGAATATTCACTAGCTGATTCTCCCATTGTTACAGCCTGCATTGGCAAGTAATCTGTAGGCTGATTATTATTTAAGTCATTATAAAAGTCAGCTATACAAAATCTTTTGCCAGATCTTTGTCTAGGCAATAAAAAATCACCTAACAAACTTTTGTGATCTTTATCATATACATTTAAATTATTACCAACTCTGCCACATGGAAAATATCCATAAACTAATGATGGATTAATTAGTTTTTCATTTATTATTTTATTCATCCAGTAATCTAATTTCGGTTCTGCCTTCTTAAGTAAAAAGTCTTTATAATCCGAAGCAGACATTTTCTTAGAACGTTTCATTTGCCATTGGCCAGCAAATAATGCATTACGGTCTAAGAATTTATAAACTTTAGTTATATCTATGTCTTTCTCTAGTAAAAACTTTGGGCCAATGAATGGTGGTTTAATAGGATCTATTTGAGATATATCTTTTGATCTTGAGGTATCTTCAATAGGCTTTTCTTTGATTTTGTTGAGATTGATTTGTTGATGAGTATTTGTATTTTTATAATTACCAATAGTAATCCCCTCGGGAGCACCTTCTTTAAAGCCTGAGAAATTATCCCAATTATTTAATTCCTTTGCTTTCATATATGAATCCATAAATTTTAAATCTGTAAAAGCATCTTTACCGTAAATAACTTTGCCTTTATAAACACTTGCACAATCTTGATTAACAAATTTTGGAGTCAGAGCTGCTCCACCAAGAATAATAGGCACAGATATATCTTCTTCATTTAATGCTTTAAGATTATCTTTCATAAATGCAGTTGATTTAACTAGTAGTCCACTCATGGCAATACAATCAGCGTTATGCTTTTTCTGAGCATTAATTATAGAATTGACTTCTTGCTTAATTCCTAAATTAATAACTTCATAACCGTTATTTGATAAAATTATATCTACTAGATTTTTGCCAATATCATGAACATCACCCTTAACTGTAGCGATAATAAATTTTCCTTTTGATTGATTAACCTCAGATTTATCCATAAAATCCTCTAAATATGAAACAGCAAATTTCATTGTTTCCGCAGATTGGAGAACAAAGGGTAATTGCATTTGACCCGACCCAAATAATTCACCAACTACTTTCATGCCATCTAATAAATATTCATTAATTATTACCAAAGGTTTATATTTCTTTAATGCGAAATCAAGATTTGAATGTAAATTAGTTTTTTCACCATCAATAATATGATTCTTTAGTTTTTCTTCTATTGGTAATTTAATATCATCATTATTAGTACTTTTATTTAAAAGTGTCTTTGAATCATCGAAATAACTAGTTAAGGTTGTTAAAGGATCATATGTGCATACTTTATTTTCAAATATTCTTCTATCATAAATAAGATCAATGCAAATTTTTATCTCTTCTTCACTTATTTTGTTTAGAGGTAAAATTTTTGAAGGAGAAACAATTGCAGAATCAAGACCGGCCTTAATTGCTTCATTAAGAAAGATAGAATTAAGAACAATTCTTGCACTAGAAGATAAACCAAAACTTACATTTGAAATTCCAAGGATTAAATGAACTTCTGGATGTTTATCTTTTATTAACTTAATTGCTTTTATAGTTTCTAAACCATTCTTTCTATCTTCTTCTAATCCTGTTGAGATAGGTAATGCTAACGGATCATAAAAAATTTCATAAGATTTTAATCCAGAATCAGTCGCATCCTTATAGGCTCTGGTAGCTATTTCTGCTTTTTTATCAGCAGATCTAGCCATTCCATCTTCGTCAATTGTTCCGATTACGACCGCTGACCCGTATCGTTTAGCAAGATCAATTACTTTATAGAATCTATCTGGTCCATCCTCATAATTAGTAGAATTTAAAATACATTTTCCTCCAGCATGTTTTAGCCCACTCTCCATTTTTTCATAATCTGTTGAATCAAGCATTAAAGGCAAATTAATATTATTAACAAGTCTTTTGACTAACATAGACATATCTTCGATCCCATTTCTTCCAACAAAATCAACATTTACATCTAATACATGAGCATTTTCCTTCAGTTGAGATTTTGCAATTCCAACAAGTCCGTCCCAATCCTCATCGTTTAGGAGTTCTCTTACTTTTTTAGATCCACTAGCATTTAATCTCTCACCTACGATCAAGAAAGAGTTATCTTGCACATACGGAATAGACTCATATATTGATGATGCAGCTGGAATTATTGATCTTTCTTTTGAAAGAGTATCCAATCTTTGCTCAGAACATAAAAGCTCTTTAGATAAATCTGAAAGTTGCTTAATATGTTCCGGTCTAGTTCCACAACAACCCCCAATTAGTTGAACTCCTAAATCATTAATAAAATGACTAAGTTGGAACTTAAGTTCCATTGGAGTTAATCGATAATGAGCCTTGCCACCTACATTCTCTGGAAGTCCTGCATTTGGTATACAACTTATATGAAATGGTGAATGTTGCGATAAATATTTAATATGATCTTTCATTTCTTCAGGGCCAGTTGCACAATTAAGGCCCAAAATGTCAATATTAAAAGGCTCCAGTATTGTTGTAATAGAAGAAATATCACTACCAATAAGCATCTGGCCGGTCGTTTCCATGGTTACAGACACCATTAATGGAATTCTCTTTCCAGAACCAATAGCTTCATTTACGCTTTGCAGAGCAGCCTTGATTTGAAGGACATCTTGGCAAGTTTCAATAATAAAAAGATCAATTCCACCTTCAATTAGTGCTTTAGCTTGCTCGAGATAAGAATTTTTTAGCTCATCAAAACTGATATGACCTAGGGTTGGTAGCTTGGTTGTTGGTCCAATAGATCCAGCTACAAATCGTGGTTTTTCCTCTGATTGATATTTATTTGCTACATTCCTTGCTATTTGTGCTGCTTTTAAATTGATCTCATAAGCTTTATTACCAATTCCATATTCATCTAGAACAATTGAAGTAGCACCAAATGTATTTGTTTCGATTACATCACAACCTGCATTTAAAAATGATTCATGTACTTTTTCGACGCTGGAGACTGATGTCAATACAAGGTTTTCATTACAACCTTCTAATGAAGCTCCGCCATAGTCATCTGCATTAAGTTGTTGATCTTGCAGAGACGTGCCGGTAGCGCCATCAAAGACTAATATCGGTCTCTTTTCAGAGTTGAGATAGCCTAAAAAATCATTCATAAATTATATATTTAACTTATAAAAATGAAAATCATTAATTTAAATAAGTTATATAATCTTATTTTAATCTATATGTACACGTTTAACCCAATTTTCATATTCAGGATCTAAACCTTCTGTAATTTTAGTCAATTTTGTTCTCAATGAATTCATTATTGGCATATCTTTGCTCATTGATGTAGTTTCAATCATTTTTATAGGAGTAATTTTTGCCGCCGTTCCTGTAAGGAATACTTCATCAGATATAAACAATTCTGTTTTATCTACTGGTCTTTCAATAACTTTCAAACCTTCTTTTTTTGCCAGTTCTATAACACTTGAACGAGTTATACCTTCAAGAATATCTTGATCAACACCAGGTGTAATTAATTCACCATTACGTACTATAAAAATGTTCATACCACTGGCTTCACTGATTTTACCTTGACTATTTAATAATAGTGCTTCATCAAATCCACTTTTTACTGCTTCAGTTTTGGCTAAGGAGCTAGTAATATAAGCTCCACTAATTTTACCTCTTAATGGAAGTGAGTTGTCCTGCTGACGAGTCCAGCTACTAACGCGACAAGTAACCCCATCAGGTGATAGATAATCACCTAGTTCTATTCCATAAATAAAGAAATTAGTTTCTATATTATGTAACCTTGGTGCAATTCCTAAGTCACTAGTATATACAAATGGTCTGATGTATACAGGTTGAGTTGGTTTGTTTTTAACAAGAAATGCTTCAAGAGACTTTAATACAAAATCCTCATCTAATTCAGTCATCAAAAATCTAGCACTTTGACATAATCTTTTTGCGTGTTTGTCTGCTCTAAATAATAAAAATGATTTACTATTATTTGGATCAGGAATAGCCCGCATTCCTCCAAAAGCTGCAGTTCCATAATGAAGAGCATGAGTAGCTATGGATAGCTTCGCCTCATTAAATGGGATACATTGCCCTTCAAACCAAGCGAATGGAAGAAAATTATGCATTATTAGTTCCAGCTAAGATGAAAACAATCAGCATTTTAGTTTTTACTGCTCTTATTACACATAATAAATGAATGCATAGAATTTCCACCCTTCCAGGGAATGAACCTCAAGAAGAAAATACATTTATCGAACAGCCATCAGCTCCAGTTATCTTCCTAACTAGCGCTACATCTGATATAACCTGTTTGTCTACAGTATTAAAACTCCCTGACAATAGTAAATGGAAAAATAAAATAAGAGCATTACCTATAGCTTATTTATCTTCAAATGCATCAATTGATCATTATATAACTAATACATGTAATACAGCTGAAATTATTCTTGTTAGGTTTTTAGGGTCAAGATCATACTGGTCTTATGGATTTGAACAATTAGGTTTATGGCAATTAGAGAAACCAACTAGACATCTTATAGTAGTCTCTGGAATTGAAAGTACAGCAAATGATGTTCAAGAAATTAGTAGCTTAAATCAAGAGAAAGTTGAGTTAATTCAAACACTTTTAAATCAAGGAGGACTAAAAAACTATAATTATATGCTTCAAACCTTACAGAAAATAATTGATGTTGAAGAAATTACTTTAAATTCAGATTTAATTGAATATCATGATGAGTTAATAAAATGGAAATGGAAAAATAATGATAATCCATCTATTGCCGTATTTCTCTATAAATCACTTTTACAATCGGGCAATACAGAGATAGCTGATAAAATAAATGATATATCTAATAAATACAAATTAAATGCTAAAATAATATGGATTACAAGTTTTAAATCTAAAAATATAGAGAATCAAATAATAAGTTTATTAGAAAAAGAGAACATAAAAGCAATAATAACTACAACCTCATTTTCATCAGTGGAATATAAACATGATGATGTGAAGAAAAACTTGTGGGATAGATTAAATATACCTGTATATCAATTACTAATATCTAGCTCATCTATAAGTGAATGGAACGAATCCACAGTAGGTCTTAACCCCATTGATTTATCAATTCAAGTTGTTTTACCAGAAGTGGATGGTCGAATCTGTACAATTCCAGTTGCATTTAAAAACCTTACTTATACAGATAATGAATTATCAATTGCTGTATATAAAACAGAGCCATATGAAAAACATATTGAATGGTGCATAAAATATATAAAAAATCTAACTTATCTACAACAAACGAATAATTCAAATAAAAAGATAGCTCTGGTAATAGCAAATTACCCAGTAAAAGACTCAAGAATTGCGAATGGAGTTGGTTTAGATACACCCGAAAGCCTTTTAAATATTTTGAACTGGCTTAAAGACGAGGGATATAATCTAGGAAATGAAGATATTCCTGATAATAGTAAAGAATTAATTAACCTTATATTAAGTCATAGGACTAATTCTGAAGAGACAATCTCAAATGAACCTCAATCATATTTAAATATTCAAGATTATTTAATTTATTGGAACAAACTCGAATCTAAGGTTAAAGAAAAGATATCAAATCGATGGGGAGACCCAAATGATTCTTTTCAATTAGAAAAGTCTGGATTTCCGATTAATGGAATAAACTTTGGAAATATAACAATTTTAATTCAGTCAAATAGAGGTTATGAGAGCGATAATTTATCTGATTTACATTCGCCCGACTTACCTCCTACACATAAATATATTGCACAATATTGTTGGCTATATAATACATTTAAAGCGAATGCAATTGTACATCTGGGTAAACATGGAAGTTTAGAATGGTTACCAGGAAAAGGGGTTGGTTTAAGTCATAATTGTTTCCCATTTATTCTTTGTCCTCCTATTCCAAATATATACCCATTTATTGTAAATGATCCTGGCGAAGGCTCCCAAGCAAAAAGAAGAACACATGCAATTATTATAGATCATTTGACTCCTCCATTGTCTCATTCGGGGAGTTTTAATGACCTACTAATAATTGAGAACTTAATAGATGAATATTATGAATCTAAACTAATTAATGATAATAGAAGTGAATTATTAGAAAAAAAGATAGTAGATCTTTTAATTAAAAATTCATGGCCAGGTATTGAATCAAATAAATTAAAAACAGAAAAAGAAAATTTAATTATACAAGATCTAATAGATAACGCAGAGAGTTATTTATGTGAAATTAAGAATTCCCAGATAAGAACTGGTCTTCATGTTTTTGGAGTCAATCAGAGTATGGATAAATTAATAGAGTTAACACTCACAATTTCTAATGTCCCGACAGGAACTAATCTCGGTCTTACTCAATGCTTAGCTGAAGATTTAGGTTTTACGTTTGACCCTTGGAGTGATGAAGAGAGTGAAAACCTAAAACAAGTAGACATTGATTTATTTAAAGCTTATACAGCAATTAATGCTAGGAAAGTCGGTAAAGTAGTTGACTGGTTGAATGACATCGGAAAATATATAATAGAGTTTCATTGTTTTAAAATATTTAATTACAAGATTAAGTCAAAAAAGAAGATAAAAATTGACAGTAAAATCTTAAATTACCTAGATCATGAAAAACCTAATATTTTTATAAATCATTTATTAAATAATATTTTACCCAAACTATTAACCAGTTCAGACAACGAAAAAACTAATTTTCTCAGTGCTTTAGAAGGAAAAAGAATTTCTAGCGGTCCTTCTGGAGCGCCTACAAGAGGGAAATTAGAGGTTTTACCAACAGGTAAGAATTTCTTTTCTGTAGATATAAGAGCAATACCAACTGAAACAGCTTGGGACTTAGGCAAAAGAAGCGCTGAACAAATAATGGAACTTTACCTACAAGAAAATGGAGAACACCTTTCACATCTTGCTATTTCAATTTGGGGTACTTCAACAATGAGAAATGGTGGAGAAGACATTTGTCAGCTTTTTGCTCTCATGGGTTTAAGGCCAATATGGGACGGGACCTTAAGAAGAGTAGTTGACGTAGAGGTCATTCCCATCAGTGTATTGAACAGGCCAAGAGTAGACGTAACATTAAGAATTTCTGGTTTATTCAGGGATGCATTTCCTCAGATAATTGAATTGATTCGAAGAGGTCAAAACCTTATTGGGAATTTAAAAGAATCCTCTTCTATGAATCCACTTGCGGAGTCATATAGAAATGGAAATACAAAATCAAGAATATATGGATCAGCACCTGGATCATACGGAGCAGGATTACAAGAAATAATTAATAGTGGATCTTGGGAGAATCAATCAGAACTCGCTGATGCTTTTATCGAATGGAGTAAATGGAGATATGAAGATTCAAATAAAATCATAAAAGACAAAAAAGGATTAGAAAATAATTTGTCAAAGGTAAAAGTAGTACTTCATAGTCAGGACAATAGAGAACACGATATCCTTGATTCAGATGATTACTATCAATTTCAAGGTGGATTGATATCCGCGATAAAAAAAACTAGTGGGACAGATCCTCAAGCTTATTTTGCCGATAATTCAAGGTATCAACGTCCAAGAATTCATAAACTCTCAAAAGAAATTGATAAAGTCGTTCGAAGCAGATTATTAAACCCAAAATGGATAGAGGGGATGAAAAAACATGGATATAAAGGTGCTTTCGAAATGTCAGCTAGTCTTGACTATTTATTCTCTTTTGATGCAACTACAAACTTAGTTCCTAATTGGTGTTATCAATCTATTTTGAATAATTGGTTAAAGAATAATGATACGAAAAATTTTATTAGTGATAATAATCCTTGGGCTTTAAGAGATATCGCTGAAAGATTACTAGAAGCATCTAATAGAAAACTTTGGACAAATCCAACTAATGAAGAAATATCATCTATAAAAACATTATTATCAGATGTAGATAGTAAAATTGAAACCTATTCTTCTAAAAATAATTTATAAATCATTCAACGTCTAAGAAGAGATAATCCGTGGCTATCGGTTCCACATGTTGATAATAAAGAATAAGAGTTTGCACAATCAAATATTTTATCGCAGACAAATTCTGAAGGGATCCAATTATTTGCTCTTTCATAGTTATACCAAGTTTCAACAGCATCAAAACCAAGTTTTGATGCTTCATCAATCAAGATATCAAATGGAAGCTTATATCTTGCAGGATGAGCCAACACAGCAATACCATTAGCTTTATGAATCGAATCAACCACAGTCGAAGCCAATAATTCATTACCAATAGCAGACTTATTGTCAATATAAGGTGATAAGTATTTTGATTTATGATCAAAACCAAGACCTAAAACATGAACCAAACACCCTTTCAATAAACAAGTAATTTCTATACCAGTCCAAAGTTTAGGAAAACTTAATTTGTAGTTGAGTGTAGCGTCTTCCAATTTACTTAATTCAATATATGCATCAACTGAATGATGATCTGTGATTGCATAATGATCAATATTGAGCTCAATTGCCTGGTTATAAATTTCTTTAGCAGTCAAACTTCCATCACTATATGTTGAATGAATATGGAAATTAATAGTGTTTGGACAACTTTCTTTTGTAATTGATTTAATTATTTTTTTTAATTTAATAGAATCAATATTAGACATATAAATTAAGTAAGTTGTTTCCTATTCCTTCTCCATTTTGCATAAAATTGTATACTTGCTGCCATAAAGAGAATCAATCCAAATATTAACCAGCTAGCTGCACTTGTAGGGAACTGGTTTTTGAATACAACAAGCATAACAACAACTACCAATAATAGTGTTGGCAACTCATTCAAAGCTCGTAGTTGTTGGCCACTATAATTATACTGATTGTTTGTTAATTCATTCATGATTTTATAGCAATAAAAATGATATATAAGTAAAAAAGAAACAAACAATAGTTTAATCTGCATCCATGCCTGAGAAAGATATGAAGGCTGCATATATAATAATCCAGATGCCATGATGACAGCTAAAATCATTCCAGGCGTTGTTATAATATTAGCTAGTCTTTTCTCCATTAATGTATATTGCTTGTTAAATAAATCCCTAATTTCTTCATTCTCACTTTGTACTTCTACATGATAAATAAATAACCTGACTAAATAAAATAAGCCTGCGAACCAAACTACTACACCGATAATATGAAAGGATTTAAACCATAAATATGTCTCCGGCGAAAAAATCATATTCTATTAAATGTTTCGTGCATTCATATCACTCTATACATTACTATAATAAAGATTAGCTGTCCCTAATTCCTTAATATTTTATAAATAGATTATTTATTTTCATCAGGATGAAAATAATTTCTAATAACAACAGCTGTAGATGTTCCCAAGCCAGGTGTTGTTGAAAGTTCAGAGAGAGATGCCATTTGGATAGCTTCTATAGACCTAAAATGCTCCAATAATAATTTAATTCTTTGTGGCCCCAATCCAGGAATCTCATTTAATTGTGAACGTTTCATACGCTGACTTCTTTTTTGCCTGTGAAAGGTAATTGCAAACCTATGAGCTTCATCTCTAAGCCTTCGTAATAAAAGCATTCCTGGTTGATTTGGCTCAGTGTCTAATGATTGTTTAACATTTGGAATAAATATCTCTTCTTTCTTCTTAGCTAAAGATATAAGATTTATATTTTGATCAAGATTCAACTGCTGTAAAGCCTCTAATACCGAACTTAATTGCCCTTTACCTCCATCTATTACGACCAAATCAGGCCAGTCATTCAAATTATCCTTGTCTAATACACTAGATTCATTACTTGATAGTTGATTCATATCACCACCATCATCTTTATAACGAGCCCATCTTCTAAATCTCCTAGTAATAACTTCAGCCATTGATTCGAAATCGTCACTATGTCCTAGTTTTATATTTGAACTTTTAATTTTATATTTTCTGTAATGTTGCCTAGCCGCAATACCATCAATAAATACTACCTGAGAAGCGACAGCATCACTACCTTGAATATGACTAATATCATAACATTCAATTCTTTTTGGAATTTTTACTAACTCAAGTATATTGGTTAAATCGTCAAGCTCAACTAAATTTTTATCCTTAGATTGTCTAATTCTTTGCAACTCCATATTTGCATTCTTTTCTACTAATTTTATAATTTCCGCCTTCTTAGATCTTTTTGGGATTGTTATATTAACTTTTTGTTTTTTTAGTTCACTTAGCCAATCCGATATTATATCGGTATTTTGTAATTCATGTTGAACTAATATTTCTGAAGGTATTTCAATCGGATCTACATTTGAGTAATGATTTTCTACAACTTTTTGAAGTATTTGAGAAGTACTGAGATTATTATTATCTGAGAAATACCCAAGTCTTCCAATTAATTTTCCTGAGCGCATTTGAAAAATTTGAATAGAGGATATATTCTCTTCTGATGCCAATGCGATTATATCTCTGCATACAGATGAATCAGGAATAATCATCTTTTGAGATTCATACAATCTATCTATACCTTTCAGCTGATCTCTGACAGATCCAGCTTCTTCAAACTTCAATGACTCTGAAAAAGAATGCATCTGTTTTTCTAATAATAGTCTCAATTCTTCAGTTCTACCTTGAAATATCATTTCAACTCTTTTTAGTGTATTTTTATAATCTTCTGAACTTATTTCTTCTTGACAAACGCCTGGACATCTTCCAATTGAATAGTTAAGACACGTTCTATCTTTGTAAAGCGGTATTCTTCTTTGTCTAAGAGGAAACAGTTTTTTTATACTAAATAGGGTCTGTCTAAGTAAATAAACATCAACGTATGGACCATAATATTTATCTTTTTTCTGTCTTTCCCGTCTTTTCCTAGTTAAAAAGATTCTTGGATATTTATCACCCCAAGTTATACAAATATAGGGATATTTCTTATCATCTTTTAATAGAACATTAAAATAGGGTTGATTAGATTTAATTAAATTTGATTCTAGCGTTAAGGCTTCACTTTCAGTATCAGTAACTATCAACTCAATATCTACAACTTGCCTAACCATTAAAGAGATTCTTGGACTCAATTCATCACTTGCTCGAAAATAACTTCTAACCCTATTTCTTAACTTTTTTGACTTACCAACATATAACAATCTATCCTCACGATCTTTCATCAAATAACAACCAGGATCATTTGGTATATCCTTCAAAAAATTCGATAGTCTTGACTTGTCCTTAATTAACGGCGTTAATTCCACCGATCTTGTCTCATTAAATTAGCCGCCATAGTTCCAACCTGTACTCGCTAAATTTAAGGCAGATCCATCTTTATTCAATACTGCACTCTTTACTTCAGCGACAAAGACTGTATGGTCACCGTGTTCTACGCCTGAAATAACTTCACATTCAACTCCACCAATTACATCTTCGATTAAGGGCATACCAAACTCTCCATAAGTGAATTTACAAGCTTCAAATCGTCCACCTAATCCTTTTTGCGGCTTAAAGAACACAGCTGCTAGATCCTTTTGATCTTCTCTCAAAACATTGAGAGAAAACATCTTAGTTCTTTGAATAATTCCATGACTAGATCCATCAGCGCGAACAGCCATTACAACTAATGGTGGCGTAAATGATCCTTGTGTTACCCAGCTAGCAGTAAAACCATTTATTTCATCTCCTTCTCTTACTGCACATATAAATAATCCATGAGGGATTTTGCGCAAAAGAACTTTTTTGGCATCCTGATCAAGAGTCATGCGCTTTGATACGTTTATATATATGAGATTCTATGAAAGAAATGGACTTTTTTAAAGTTAAAAAACCATGAAGGCACTTTATCCTGGTAGCTTCGACCCTTTAACGTTTGGACACCTTGATCTAATTCAAAGAGGAAGTGATTTATTTGGAGAAGTTCTCATTGCGGTATTAGAAAATCCTTCGAAAAAGGCAACTTTCTCCTGCGAGAGAAGAATAGAGCAGATTAAAAATGCTACCAGAGATATACCAGGTTGTAGAACAATAGCTTTTAAAGGTCTAACTGTGGATTGTGCTCGTGAACATAATGCAGATCTAATTTTAAGAGGTTTAAGAGCTATGAGTGATTTTGAATATGAACTACAGGTTGCTCATACAAATAGGTCTTTAAATAATCAATACGAAACAATTTTTCTCGCGACAGAAACACATCATAGTTTTTTAAGTAGTTCTGTAGTTAAAGAAGTCGCAAGATTTGGTGGAGAGATTCGTCATATGGTTCCTGAGTTTATAGCCAAAGATCTAATGGCACTAAATACTAATTAATTACAATTATCAGTATTATCTACTATTGATAATATATTTATTATATGTTTTGTCGAATTATCCATATTGTTAACTATAATACTAAAAAATTTGCCTTCTCCTAAAATAACACCAGAAACCGATCTAACATTATTAAGTCTCCCGGATTTAGCCAAAATTCTACCCTTAAGGTTTACTGGAGCTTTTACATTAGCTAACGAGCCCCTAACACCTAATATAGAAAATGATGAGAAATAATAGTCAGAATATCTATTAAGTTTCATTCTTCTCAAAAACTGAGATAAACCATAAGTTGTTACTCTATTCTTTCTCGATAAGCCACTAGCATCTGAGAAAATAAAATTGTCAGAATTAAAGTTTTGTTCTTTTATCCAATTATTGTATTTTAAATTAGGGAAGTCATGAGACCAATCACTTATAGAATGTCTGAAAATAACTTCAGCAGTAAAATTGTGGCTCTCAGAATTAACAAGGTTTAGTAAAATATATAAAGGAGCAGAATTTATAACTTTAATTGTCGAAATATAATCAATAGGATAGTTTTCGTTAACTGATTTTACAAAATATTTTTTTGATAAATTCTTTTTTCTTAGAGCATTCTCTAGCTCATAAATAAAATTATCAATTGGATTATTTAAAGAATTAACACTTGAATTACTAGCTATTGAATATTTAGTAATAGGTGCACCATATTCTTCATTTCTATCGGCATACGACCAGCTTGAAGGCCACCAATTTTTTGGATTGCTTTTTTTAACGACTATTGGCGTTTTCAAACGTAAATTATAATTAGTATTATTAAGATCACTAATTAACTCCTCTAAATGACTTTTATCAAAATCAGGATCACCTGATGCATCTATATATAAGCTACCATCATTTATCTCTTTAATAGATGTTTTAAGAGTATAATAAGGTCCTAGAATATCTAAAGAGAAAGCACTAGAAAGTATCTTCTGATTAGAGGCAGGAATCCTAGGTATTTGGCCATTAATATCTGCAATAAAGTCACCAGAATCATCTAAAATACTAATGCTAATATTTGAATTAAAGTTATAAGTATAATCCTCAAGTTTATTTTGTAATAGCTCACATATATTATACTTTTCGGGACTTATAGTATTAATATTAACTTTTTGTCTTATGTATGAATATAATCTGAATAAATTACCATTAACGATATTTGTTGATAATATAATTAAACCAATATATAGATATAATTTTTTGAACATTCAGTTATAAGTTTAGAATTATAGTTTCGTCGTCGGGACGTTTATCAAATGATTTAACAAAAGAATATCCATTAGCGTTTAATTTAAAAAGCTCCCAATTATAAGGATATCTTTTTAATAATGCACCCATAGATAATGGTTGAATAAAATAAAGCACTTGCCATTTTTTGGCAAATCTTTTTCTCATTTCCCTCCCGACACTTCCGATTCCTACTATTGGATCTTCTAACTTACCATTAATCATAATAACGGATGAATTAGTATGAGAACACACCTGCTCAAACGTCTCAATATCATATGGTTGGGGGGAACAGACTAATAAAACTGAATTCAAAGAATCTGTAGAATTAATAAACTCCTTAAATGTAAAAATCTTATTAGTCAAGTTAGGATTATCTCTTTTAGCGAGAGCCGCTCCACCAGCATCAGCCCACAATAAAATATTATCTAATTTAATTTCAGTTAGTTTATTAGATAAACGAAAAATTATTGGATTGATTCTTAATCCCTCAAATTTAAGATTGATAGAAAGAAATGATTGCTCAGAATTACTTAAAAAATAACTTTGAATTGATTCATATACATTTGATTCTGCTTCTCTAAGATCTGAGGGTAGTTTATTATTCATTTGATGATCATTGTTTTTCGAGTTCTATAGATTGCAATGATTCATATATTATATTTGAAACTGAGCTAATATCATCATTTGAAATCCAGGGACCAATAGTTATTCTTAATCCACATTGTTGAAGTGGTTTATCAACATTAATTGCTACCAGTATGGGATTTGGAGCTTGAATAGATGATGAGCAAGCACTACCACTACTTATATAAACACCATGTTGTGACAATAATCGAACAATTTCTCTACCATTAATTGGGACCATTGATCTTGTATGACATAGAAATGAAAGATTATTCGGTAGTCGTTGTTTGTGAGGACCAATAAAAGTAAGTTGTTTATTCTTAACTAGATTTCTTTTTAAAAGAGAAGTCATTTTGGAAACGTTATTCTCAGGAAATAAAGTTTGATTAGCATTTACTTCTATATATTCATTTAGTAGGTCAATTGCTGTCGAAAAACCTGCAATAAGGGGGACTGACTCAGTACCAGATCTTATAGAGCCATTCTTAAATCCATATGAAGGATTCTTTATTAATAAATCTCGGACACCCTTTCTCAACATTAATAATCCAATACCTTTAGGGCCTTGAAGTTTATGCGCTGAGGCACTAAGCATATCAACATTTAAATCACTCCAATCAATAAGACCGCTAGGCAGCACCTGTGTAGCATCAGTATGAAAAAGTATATTTCGTTTTTTACATTCCAAACCTATGAGATTTATGGGCTGAATGGACCCAATCTCACTTTGGCCCCAGATTATCGAAACCAATTTTGTTGGAGGAGATAACATCTCCTCCAAAAGATCTAAGTCAATAATTCCATAACGATCTACGGGCCAGTATTTAATATCCCAACCATCATTAAGCAATTGATTGGCTATTAAGTTAATAGAAGGGTGTTCAACGCTACTTATAACAAGTCTTCCTTTATCAAGATTATTAGATACAACTTTAAGAGAAAGATAATTTGATTCAGTTGCACCAGATGTGAAAAAAATATCATCAGATGAAGCTTTTAATTTATTAGCTATTGATAATCTAGATCTTTCCAAAATCTCTCTTGCAATAACCCCAACTTTATGGATACTTGATGGATTCCCCCAGCATTCAAATTGAATATCCTTTATTTTATTGATAACATCTATATGTGGCGGTGTGGTCGCAGATGCATCGAGATAAATATTATTCATATTGAAAAATTTTTAAATATCTATAACTCCACTAAATACTTTTATTGCAGGTCCCTGCATAAAAACTGGGCCTGATTGATTTGGCCATTCAATTACTAATTTGCCACCTGGTAAATAAACGTTAGCGTTATTTAAAGTTTTACCAATCATGGATGCTACGACTAGGCATGCGCAAGCTCCTGTACCACAAGCTAATGTTGGCCCGCAACCTCTTTCCCATACCTTAACTTTAATATTTGCTTTATCAATTAATTCAACAAAATGTACATTTGTATCATTGGGAAATGTATTATGTTTTTCAAGGTATCTGCCATACTCTTGAAACGGTATATCTTCAATTTTATTAACAAATATGACCATATGAGGATTCCCCATACTAGCAGCATAAACATTCAATATTTGATCATTTATTGTAATCCTTCCATTAGGAACTTTTAAATTATTCTTTAACAATTTAGTAGGTATATCTTCAGGAGATAGGATAGGTTCGCCCATATTAACTTTGATATTTTCATTAGCATCAATAGAGGTAAGAATCTTACCTGCTTTAGTTTCAATTCGAATCTCAGACTTATCTGTAATTTCATTATTATCATTTAAAAAAGAAATCAAGCATCTTATACCGTTGCCACACATTTCTGGTTCAGAACCATCAGAATTAAATATCCTCATTCTCGCAAAACAATTATTATTGGATTCTAATATAAGAATAATCCCATCAGCTCCGATGCCAAAATTTCTATTGCATAGATGTTCAATTAAGTTATCTTTATTTTCAGAAAATAAATTATCTATCTTATTACCACGAGCATCAAAGATAATAAAATCATTACCTATTCCTTGATATTTTGAGAAATTATTTTTCATGATTTAAAGTTTGTTTAACTATGTTCTTAGAAAATAAAGCTTTATTGGTAGTAATTTCAGAACTAT
Organism: Prochlorococcus marinus XMU1408; assembly: GCF_003208055.1. Lineage (NCBI taxonomy): Bacteria > Bacillati > Cyanobacteriota > Cyanophyceae > Synechococcales > Prochlorococcaceae > Prochlorococcus > Prochlorococcus marinus. Next base: position 634,687 of record NZ_QJUE01000002.1, on the reverse strand, counting down.
TCGCATTTTGGGCATCAATTTATGAGAACATTATCTGATTGGCAAATCAACTACTGAAGGAGATCTTCCTTGAATAATACTACTTCAGAGATTATTGACCAGCGTTACGAGCCTCGTGTTGTAGAAGCTTATTGGCAAAAAGAGTGGGAAAATCTAGGGCTGTATAAAACAAGAACGGATGTAAACAAAGATAATACCTTTTACGCTTTGTCGATGTTCCCATACCCTTCCGGTTCTTTACATATGGGGCACGTGAGGAATTATGTCATTACAGATGTACTGGCTAGATATAAAAGAATGCAAGGTTATAACGTTCTTCATCCGATGGGGTGGGACGCATTCGGATTGCCGGCTGAAAATGCAGCAATAGAAAGAGAGACAAGTCCATCAAACTGGACAGATAAAAATATTTCACAAATGAAAGATCAATTAGATCGACTTGGATTATCCATAGATTGGTCTAAAGAAGTTACTACCTGCAAAGAAGATTATTATAAGTGGACTCAATATATATTTAATCAATTACATAAAAATAATCTAGCCTATCAAAAAAAAGCAACAGTAAATTGGGATCCAATTGATCAAACCGTTCTAGCTAATGAACAAGTAGATGCTGATGGTAAATCATGGAGATCTGGTGCAAAAGTAGAGAAAAAAGAATTAAATCAATGGTTCTTACGAATTACTAGTTTTGCAGAAGATTTAAATAAGGATTTAATTAAACTTAAAGATTGGCCAGAAAGAGTAAAGGTTATGCAAGAAAATTGGATTGGTAAATCAATCGGAGCTGAAATAACATTTGATATAAAAAATAATCCCCAGAAAGTAGTCGCTTTCACCACACGAATCGATACAGTATATGGAGTAAGTTATCTTGTCTTAGCATCAAATCATCCATTAATCGATAAATTAATAAGTACTAAAGATATTGATCAATTAAAGGAATTCAGAAAAACTCAAGAAAAGTTAAGTGATCTAGAACGTAATTCAGATAGTAGAAAAAAACTTGGAATGTATTTAGGAGTAAATGCAGTCAATCCAGCAAATAATAAAGAGATACCTATTTGGATTGGCGATTATGTGATTATGGAATATGGAACTGGAGCTGTCATGGGTGTACCAGCACATGATAGTAGAGATTATCAGTTTGCTAAATCATATAATTTACCAATTAATTATGTAATAAAGCCCAATAATAATGAAGATGATAGCTATTTAAATGCTGAATATGTTCATAAGGGTATCATGATCAATTCAGATAGGTTCAATGGAATTGAGTCTGATTTCGCAAAAACACAAATACTAGAATTTGGTTCAAATGCTAACTGGGCGAAGCCAAAGGTCACATATAAGTTAAGAGATTGGCTTATATCTAGACAACGCTATTGGGGCTGCCCAATTCCCATTATCAATTGTAAGAAGTGTGGACAAGTAAGAGTCCCTGATAAAGATCTTCCTGTTACTCTACCGATAGATATTAAATTAACTGGTAAAGGTAAGTCACCTTTAACTACTAAATTGGAGTGGATAAATACTTGTTGCCCTAAATGTGGAAATGCAGCCAAAAGAGAAACGGATACAATGGATACTTTTATGTGTTCATCCTGGTACTTTTTAAGATATATAAACCCTAGTAATGATGAGATTCCTTTTCTTAAAAGCGAAATAGATAAATGGCTTCCAGTTAAGCAGTATGTCGGAGGTATCGAACATGCAATTTTACATTTACTTTATTCAAGATTTTTAACCAAGGCTTTGAAGAGTTGTGGATTAATCAATATAGATGAACCCTTTAAGAAACTATTAACTCAAGGGATGGTTCAAGCTACTACTTTTAAAAATCCCAATACAAATAAATATTTTTCAAAAGAACAAATTAAAGATATTAATGATCCAAGAGATCCAGTTACTGGAGAAAATATTGAAATCATCTATGAAAAGATGTCTAAGTCAAAATATAATGGTGTAGATCCATCTGTAGTGATAGATAAATATGGAGCTGACACAGCTAGAATGTTTATACTTTTTAAAGCTCCTCCAGAAAAAGATTTAGAATGGGATGACTCAGATGTTGAAGGGCAATATAGATTTATACAAAGACTATGGAAATTTGTAATTAATACTTTAGATCTAACTAAGAGTAATTCAAGATTAAAGATTGAAACAGAAAAGGCTAAAGATGAAGAAGCTTTACGTCTAATTAATATAGCTATTAAAGAAATTACAGATGATCTTGATAATCTTCAATTTAATACAGCAATTTCTGAACTAATGAAAGCTGTTAATGGCCTAAATTCAATAGTTAATTATTGTAGTAATGAAACTCTAAATGAAGTTATTTCTATTTTAGTTAAAATAACTTCCCCATTTTCTCCCCATATAGCAGAGGAATTATGGAAGACAATCGGAAATACTCAAAGTATTCATCTTCAAATGTGGCCAAATTTCGATCCAGGTGCAATTGAAGAAGATACTTTTAAACTTATGATTCAAATTAATGGAAAAGTTAGAGGATCAATAGATGCTAGTAAAAACCTTTCTAAAGAAAAATTAGAGGCTATAGCTATTAAAAGTGATGCAGCTCTAAAATGGATGAATGGACAAGAACCAAAAAGAATAATTGTTGTTCCGAATAAATTAGTGAATATAGTTATTTAAAATCAACATTTTGATATAGTTAGTTCATCTGGATTTGATTGATTACCATTCATAAAATAATGTTCGGAATTTTCTGAAAGCTTCCTAAGAATTAAATAAATCGACTCAGTTGAATCAGTAGACAAAGCCTCATCGATCTCACGTAAAGTTCTTTCTTTTTTATCATCCAAAAGTTTCTCAATGTCTTTCTGAAGATTAATTATATTTGTAGCAGCCTTTTTCCCAGCTTCAACTCCAGGTTGATTATAGGCATTCACATTAATCAATTCAGCATAAAGACTTACTGCTCGCTCAAATAATGCAATTAAAGCGCCAAGACTTGATTCATCAAATGATTTAAATGTAATTGTCAAATTCTGTCTGCCACCCTCAGTCAAAGCGGAACGCGTTCCTTGTAGAAATCCGGACAAATAATCACCTGGTCTTTTATTTTTCACTTCAACTATCTCAGCTGGATCGCGAAGAATCTCAATGAAATTAACAAAGAAATTATCTATGCCATCTCTTAATTGCTGAACATATGCATGCTGATCCGTAGAACCTTTATTTCCATAAACTGCGATACCCTGATTAACTTGATTTTCATCTCTATCTAACTTCTTGCCTAAAGATTCCATCACAAGTTGCTGAAGATATCTACTAAAAACTTCTAATCTGTCTCTATAAGGGAGTACAACCATATCTCTTAGCCCTTTTCCGTTTCCCGATTTGAACCAAGCTAAGGATAAAAGTGCAGCTGGATTATTTTTAATGTCTTTTACTCTTGTCAGTCCATCCATTTTAGATGCTCCATCTAAAAACTTATTTATGTCAGCACCAATCAAGACTGCAGGTAATAAACCCACAGCACCAGTAATACTTGTCCTTCCACCAACCCAATCGGGTAAATCAAAAATATTTAACCATTTTTCAATAACTGCTAGTTGATCTAATTTGCTCCCCTTTGATGTAATTGCAATAGCTCTAGATGACCAGTTTTGGTTATTATCAGAAACAAACTTCATAGCTTGCTCCATTCCAATTAATGGTTCTGGAGTTCCACCAGATTTACTGACAATTACAAACAAAGTTGATTCAATATTGGGAAGAATAGAATTTAATTTATGGGAAATACCTTCAGGATCTACATTGTCTAGAAAATGTAGATTCAATCCGATTGACTCTTTTTTAAATGACTCTTTAATAAGTAAGGGACCTAAACCGCTACCACCTATACCTATCCAAAAAACATCTGTATATTTTTTTCCATCGCTGTTAGTTATTTCTCCATTTAATATTGATGCACCAAACTTTGATATGTCATTAATTTCTTTGGAAATAGAATCTGAAATTTTCTCACTTGGAGCGATTTGCGGATTTCTAAGCCAGTAATGACCAACTTGTCTACCTTCATCCATATTTGCAATCGAACCATTCTCTAGATTTTCTATAGAATCAAAAGCTTTGGAATAAATGTCCCTAAATTTTTCAAAATCGCTCTTCTCAACATCCATTCTGCTTATATCTAGCCAAAAACCTAATGAATCATCGCTAAATAAAAGGTCGCAGTACCTTATCCATTTATCTTTGTTATTCATCTGTAAGATGTCAGTTATTGTCATTATTAATAAAAGAATACTCCTTAATGAATTCTGTTAGCAGGAATTCTCAAATGAGAACCATTAAACAAATTGGTTTAATTTATATTAGTCAAGAATGGTTTTCAAATGGCGAATGTTTAGTAATTGACAAATAGGAATGTAAATACGCTTTATAGTTATTTTTATATAAGGTTGAATATATCTATATTTTATTTAAGATTAATAATTATTAAATATGTCTTTATATTTAGATATTGTAATTTCCTCTAAAGGTCATATATTTATTAGTAAAGATAGATTGTTTGATGAAACAAGATAATAGAGAATATACGGATAAGAAATTATCTTATCATTTAAATGATCTGAACCTAATTAGTCCCTTAGATTCAGAAATCCCATTATTTGAGCCAAAAATAAAATTAGGTATTCTTGCCTCAGGTAATGGTTCAAATTTCGAGTACATTATTAAATCCATTCAAAACAAACAACTTAATGCTGAAATTTCTATATTAATTGTCAATAATCCTAATTGCTTAGCAATAAAAAAAGCGATCAAATACAAAATACCTTATGTGATTATAAATCATAGAGATTGTGATTCGAGAGTTGAACATGACATGTTGGTAATGAAAAAACTTGAAGAATTATCAGTTGAACTAGTTGTTATGGCTGGATGGATGAGAATTGTAGGTAAGGAAATCATTAATATGTATAAAAACAGACTAATTAATATTCATCCATCAATTTTACCATCATTTAAAGGTATTGATGCAATACAGCAGGCAATAGATCATAGAGTAACTATTACTGGTTGTACAGTTCACTATGTGCAAAAAGAAGTTGATTCTGGCTCAATAATTATTCAAGCGGCAGTCCCTATAAAAAAACAAGATACTAAAGATTCATTAAAAAAAAGAATTCAAAAAATGGAACATATAATATTACCTTTAGCGATAGCAACAGTAGCAAAGGACATAAGAACTAACTTCAAGGATAAAAAGTAATTTTTGGGAGCCCAATATCTGATTCAAGTCCGTGCATAATATTTAAATTTTGTATAGCCTGTCCTGCTTGACCTTTTAGAAGATTATCAATAACACTCATTAGTACTATTCTTCCATTACGTTTATCAACTTCAATTGAAATCATAACTTTATTAGTATTTTTAACCCATTTAGTAGCTGGATAAGTTCCCACAGGCAAAATATCAATAAATGTTTGATTTTTATAAAAAGCTTCAATAAGAGTTTTGCAGTCTTCTGCTGTTAAGCCAGGATCTCTTAAACGAGCGTAAACTGTCGTTAAAATCCCTCGAACCATCGGCACCAAATGAGGAGTAAATTGTAAATTGACTTCATGACCAGCAAAGTAACTAGCGATACCTTCTATTTCTGCCGTATGCCTATGCCCAATCACTCCATAGGGCTTAATAGATTCAGAGCATTCAGACAATAAAAGTTGTTCGCTTGGATTTCTTCCGCCTCCGGATGTCCCGGATTTTGCATCAATAATAATTCCCTCACTTTCTATTAATCCTTGTTTTAGGAATGGAATAAGTACACTTAGAGATGACGTTGGATAGCATCCTGGACAAGCAATTAATCTAGACTTTGCGATTTCGTTACTAAATTCCTCTGAAAAACCATAAACAGCTTCTTCACATAATTCATAATCATGTCTTTGATATTTAGCAGCTTCATTGGAATAGACTTCCTTCCATTTATCTAATGATTTAAATCTGTAATCGGCTGATAAATCAAGTATCTTAATACCTTTTTCTAATAATGAGGGGGTTAACTGTGATGATAAGCCGTTAGGCAAACTCAAGATTGCATAATCAGAATCTTGTGCGATTTCATCAATATTGCTTTTTGTTATCTCTTTATCCTTCAAAAGTTTTATATAAGGATTAATTTCATTCCAGCTTTTACCTACTGATCGCTCTCCATTTAAAGTTGAAATCTCAAAGTTTGGATGCTCATTAATCAATTTAACGAGTTGAAGTCCTCCATATCCAGATGCTCCAATGATTGCGATCCTCCCAGCTTTCGATGTACTAATTGCCATAACATCAAGGTTATTTCGTAGAATGTTGAGATATTCATTTGAGAATAAGTAGCAAAGAACCATTTCACCACAAACACGAGGAATAAGTTGAAATCCGAAGATTGTTATGAAATTGAATTTGATGATATAGCGGATGCTCTTGCTGCTATTAGGAACGGTGAATGTGTTGTTGTAGTTGATGATGAAAAGAGAGAAAATGAAGGAGATTTAATCTGTGCTGCTCAATTTGCAACTCCTCAGCAAATAAATTTTATGGCAACTGAAGCTAGAGGTTTGATATGTCTAGCAATGCAAGGGGAACGATTAGACCAGTTAGATCTCCCTTTAATGGTCGACAGAAATACCGATTCAAACCAAACAGCCTTCACTGTAAGTATCGATGCTGGTCCTGAATTTGGTGTATCAACTGGTATATCAGCTGAAGATAGAGCTAAAACAATTCAAGTTGCTCTTAATAGTCAAACGAGACCAATAGATTTGAGGAGACCGGGTCATATTTTTCCATTAAGAGCAAAAATAGGAGGAGTATTAAAAAGAGCTGGACATACGGAAGCAGCAGTAGATTTATCGTTGTTAGCTGGTCTATCTCCTGCAGGCGTTATATGTGAAATCCAAAATCAAGATGGCTCAATGGCAAGACTGCCGGAATTGAAAACATACGCGAAGGAAAGAAATTTAAAGTTGATAAGTATTGCAGATTTAATTCATTACAGACTCGAAAATGAGCGTTTTGTTTACAGACAAGCAATTGCAAAGTTGCCTAGCCTATTTGGTGATTTCAAGGCAATTGGTTATAAGAACGAATTGGATGGCTCAGAACATGTCGCAATAATTAAAGGTGATCCAGAAAAATTAAAAGAGCCTGTTTTAGTAAGGATGCACTCAGAGTGTCTAACTGGAGATGCATTCGGATCATTAAGGTGCGACTGCAGGCCTCAATTAGAGGCTGCCTTATCAAGAATTTCTGAAGAAGGTGAAGGAGTTGTTGTATATCTAAGACAGGAAGGAAGAGGTATAGGTTTAGTTAACAAGTTAAAAGCATATAACCTCCAGGATGGAGGATTAGATACGGTTGAGGCCAATGAGAAGTTGGGTTTTCCAGCAGACCTAAGAAATTATGGAGTAGGTGCACAAATTTTGACAGATCTAGGAATAAACAGGCTTAAGTTATTAACCAATAATCCAAGAAAAATAGCTGGTCTTGGAGGATATGGACTTCAAGTTGAATCGAGAGTTCCATTAGTGATTTGCCCTGGGGATCATAATGCAGCATATCTTGAAGTAAAAAGAGAAAAACTTGGTCACTTAATAGGTAATAATATTCAGAATAATTTAACTAATGAAAGACAAAATATAGTAGTCTATTGGGATGGAAAAGTTCATGATAATGAATTAAAACATTTTGAAAATAAAGCAAATAAATGGTCTGAAAATCATTTTTTAAATATTTCAATTCAAAATGCACCTAGATTAATAGCTCTATGTGAAAACCCTTTATTTATATGGAATGTTAGACATAGAGATATTAAGACTCATTTAGAAGGAAACTTAATAGATAAAAGATTACTTGAATCACTTCTTAAAGAACTTAGCAATTGGAAAAATACTGAAAGAGTTGGAATAATTAAGACGGATAATTATGAACAGCTTTTACATCCTTCTCAAAACATATTAATTGAAGAAAAAGAAATTAGCGAACTTTCAAATTTTGAAAACTCGCCATTATTTGATTGGGATTTAAAAGATAAAACAAGCACTATTGAATGGAGTTAATAATAAATAAAAATTCTATTTTAAAAGACTTACACTATTAATTTTTGTACCATTAGTAATAGATAGAAGGATTTGCATATCTTCAGTTTTACCAAAGACAGTATGTACTCCATCCAAGTGAGGTTGTGGAGCATGAACTAAAAAGAATTGGCTGCCGCCAGTATCTTTTCCTGCGTGAGCCATAGAAAGAGAACCAGCAACATGTTTGTTAGAATTTATTTCACAATCAATAGAATATCCAGGCCCACCAGTTCCAGGAATCCCTCTTGATCCCTCTCTAGTATTCGGACATCCGCCTTGAGCCATAAAGCCATTAATTACTCTGTGGAAAGAAAGTCCATCGTAAAAACCTTCTTTAACTAACTTCAAAAAGTTATCTACAGTTTTGGGTGCATCATTATCAAACAGGTCAATAGTCAATTGGCCTTTATCTGTGTTCATCAATACTTTAGACATAGCTCAAATAATTTTTTTTATAATAACTCCTTTTAAAATTTAATGCAGAAAATATCTTAGTATTATTAAAAGTTTAGTTTAACTATAATTTAATAACATTTAGCGTAGTTAGTGCTGTTCTTAAATTGCCCTTTGAATCATTAAGTAATTGCTTAGCATCAATAACATCCATACCAGACAAAGCGATTAATAAAGATAATTTTACAGATCCGTTTGTATCCTTTAAAAGTTGAACAGCAGTTTCTTTATCAACTGAGGCAATATCAAATAGGATGCCAATTGCTCGATCAATTAATTTATCATTACTCACTGATAAATCAATCATTCTATTGCCATAAACCTTTCCTAATTTGATCATCACAGATGTAGAAATTATATTTAAAGCCATCTTAGTAGCCGTTCCAGCTTTTAATCTTGTGGAACCAGCAAGAACCTCTGGTCCAGTAATGAGTCTAATATCGATATCATTATCTAAAGTTGAATCAGTTTCTGGAACTGATGAAATAGAAATAGTTAGTGCATTTATACTTTTAGAATAGTTTAATGCTCCGAAAACATATGGAGTTCTGCCACTTGCTGTTATACCTATTAAGACGTCTCGATTTGAAAAATTTCTATCTTTAAGATCAGAGATTGCAATCTCTGATATATCCTCTAAAGATTCAGAACTTCTTGTTAAGGATGGTATACCTCCAGCGATTATTCCCTGAACCAAATCTGGATTCGTACAAAAAGTTGGAGGGCATTCTGAGGCATCTAGTACACCTAATCTTCCTGATGTACCAGTACCAATATAAAACAATCTACCATTATCCTGAAGCCTCAATGTAATTAAATCAATTGCTTTAACTATTTCTGGAATTGAATTCTCGACAGCCTTTTGAGGTTCTTTATCAGCTTCTGAAAAAATCTTTACTATTTCATTAGTCGATTTAGTATCTAAATCTATTGAAGTTAAATTAATATGCTCGGTTAATATTCGATAATTATCATTTACTGAATTAATCATAAAAGATTTTCCAAACGTTTTTTTATATCATCGAGTTGATCATTAGAGGTAGATTTATCTATTATATTTTCTTGATTATTCCAGTTTCCTACTTCTAAATTAGAAAGAGGTGGAGAAATCATAAGTCGCTCTTCATCAGTACTTGGAATAAAACCCTTCTCGACAAAACGAGCTTCATATCCAGCCTCAACGCAAAATGCCTCAATATCAACTCGAGTCAATTCCTCGACTGATGGAGTTGGGAAATCCTGAGCTTCGAGGAGACCGCAATATCTTTCTGCATCGTCCCTATCTTGGAACATAAGGATTACAGTTGAACCCTTTAGCTCTAGGGAATGTATCCCCTCACTTTCAGTCCCCGCTTCATACAAAAGGACGTGAACCAACATAATATTTAAACAATCTTTTTCATTATAAATATATAAAAAGATTAAACAATATATTTCTAATATTTTTCCAAAGATATTTCATTTAGACGTTGATACAATGCGATTTCGGAATCACTTAAACTGTCAGGTAAGACAATAATAATTTCAACAATTTGATCACCACGATAATCTTCATACTCCAAACCACGCCCTCTAAGTCTTAACAATCTACCAGTAGAAGAATTTGGAGGTACTTGTAAAGTTACATTACCATTAAGAGTTGGTATATCAACTGCGCAGCCCAATAAAGCATCATGAGGAAAAAGCTCAAGTCGGTACATAACTCTTAATCCATCTACTCTTAAACCATCATCTGTTTGGACTTTCAATTGAACAAAATGATCACGACAACCTATTGCTGCACCTTCGATTCTTAATCTCCAGCCATCACCCGCAAAAGGCGGGGTTAAAACTTCAACAAGTGTTCCATCTTGTAATTGAATATCAACTGATGAACCGTATAGTGCCTGTTCTGGTGTTATTTCAACAATTGATTCCTGATCTTCATAAATTAAAGTAGGTGGTGGAGATGGTTCGCTCGTAGCTGGAATATTTTGATTAAAATCTATTTCAGATTCATCAAAATTTTTATATTCATCTTCAGTAAGATCAACAAACTGACTTTCGATATCATCTTCATTTTCAATATTGGTCTTAATTCCTAGTACAACATCTAAATATTCCTCATAACTTGGAAATCTATTCTCAAAGATATCTTTTTCTTTATAAATTTTTTTCTCCCATTCTCTTCTCTTCTTTGGATCACTAAGAATGGCATAGGCTTCATTGATTAATTTAAATCTTTCTTCGGCATTAACATCATTTTTGTTTAAATCAGGGTGCCACTTTCTTGCCTCTTTTCTAAAGGCTGATTTAAGTTCATTAGAATCGCATTCAGGTGAGACTCCTAATAATGACCAATAATTAGGATCAACGGTAGTAGTCATTATCCCAAGGATCTATATCCCTTCTCCCATAATTATCGTCGACATTTCTGTTTTGCCCTCTTTGGGAATAATCCCATGGGTCATCATCCCAGTAATCATCTGAAAATAATTCGTCCTTTAAAGATCCAAAAGTATTTTTTATACCTTGAATGGGATTAGATTCTGTTTTTCTTTCCGCTGATAAGCGACGATTCAAACCAAATAATGCTTCTTGTAGAGATCCGACTGCATATTCAAGTTCTTGCAAATCATTATCTTGAAGCAAATCTTCTACGTCCCTCATCGCAACTTCTACAGCCCTTTGTTGTCTTTCAGCGCCATAAGGTCCTAACTCGAGTGATGCATCTCTTAGACGCCTCTCAGCTTGTGCAACAAGCGTCAAAGCATTATTTTTCTGATCAATTGAAGCTCGTTTTTTTCTATCCTCAGATGCTTTAATTTTGGACTCCTCGATCAATTTATTAACCTCATTTTGATTCAAGTTTGAACCTCCGGTAACACTTACAGACTGCTTCCTTCCAGTAGTTCTATCAGTAGCACTGACTTCTAATAAGCCATTGGCATCAATATCAAAAGCAACCTGAACTTGAGGAACTCCTCTTGGGGCAGGAGGAATACCGGCTAATTTGAATTTACCAAGTGATTTGTTGTCTGAGGCCATTTGCCTCTCTCCTTGCCAGATATGAATTTCAACAGATGATTGATTTGACTCAGATGTACTAAAAACATCTGATTGTCTTACTGGAATAGAGGTATTTCGAGGAATAAGAACTTTCATTAAACCTCCAACAGTTTCAAGTCCTAGAGAAAGGGGGGTGACATCATTTAATAAAAGGTCTCTCAACTCTCCTGAAAGAATCCCACCTTGAATTGCAGCACCAATGGCAACTACTTCATCAGGGTTGACAGATTGACAAGGTGGGTTTGGAACTAAAGTTTTAACTAATTGTTTTACCATTGGCATACGTGTACTGCCTCCGACAAGAACAACTTCATCAATGTCATCAGGATCCCAACCTGAATCATCAATAACAGTATTAACAGGATCAAATAATCTATCTAGAAGATCATTGCAAAGACCCTCGTAGTTTTTTCTACTAAGAGTAGTCTCTATATGTAATGGACCATCTTTACCTGTAGAAATGAAAGGAAGTGATATTGGAGTGGTTTGAACACCAGAAAGTTCCTGTTTAGCTTTCTCAGCCGCTTCAGTAAGTCTTTGTAAAGACTGCCTGTCTCTTCTTAGATCTATTTTATGTTTCTTTAAAAACTCCTCAGCGAGCCAATCGACAATTCTTTGATCAAAATCATTTCCACCTAGTTGTGTATCACCAGAAGTTGCTTTGACATCAAAAACGCCGTTGGAAATTGACATTAAAGATACATCAAATGTGCCCCCACCTAAATCAAAAACCAAAACTTTACGAGAAGAGCTTTTATCAAACCCATAAGCTAGAGCTGCTGAAGTAGGCTCATTCAAGATCCTTTCAACAGAGATGCCTGCCAAAATCGCAGCATCGCGAGTCGCTTGTCTTTGTGAATCGTTGAAATAAGCTGGAACTGTGATTACAGCTGAATCAACATTTTCTCCTAAATAGGTTTCGGCATCATCTATTAACTTCTTAATAATATTTCCTATCAATTCCTCGGGGGCATATTCTCTTTTGGTTATTGGAGAGGTTATACGAACATTGCCTTGATCGTTTGATCGAACACTATAAGGAACTGAGAGGCTTGTATCTTCAAGCTCATCCCATGCTCTACCAACAAATCTTTTTAAATTTGAAAAAGTATTTTTAGGATTGAGAACCAACTGTCTTCTTGCTAGTTGACCCACCAATAATTCTGATTCCTTAGTAAAGCCAACTACTGATGGAGTAGTTCTAGCTCCTTCAGCACTAGCAATAACAACAGGCCTACCAGCCTCCAACACCGCTACAACGGAATTAGTCGTTCCCAAGTCAATGCCAACTATTCTCCCCATGGCAATACTTATTTGAGCCCTACAGTAACTAGCATTTAAGGGTATTCAATACTTATTATGTACCCTTCAACACTTAAAGCCAATCATTAACCCTCTCTTAGTGAAAAATTTGAAATTAGATATAGATTCATATGTATATTGCGTTTGCGCGTGGACAAAGCAAGGACATCGAAATTTTCACTGAGAACAAGACCAACTTCAGAGAAGTTGGTAGATGTTGGTTTTAAAAATATTGTTGTTGCCATGGCTTCAATGGTAGCAATAGTGCTTTTTTCCATATTTGCAGTTGTTTATTATGAATCAACCGAATCGATTTCAAGATATGGACTTAGGTTTCTTTTTAGCTCTGCATGGAATCCAGTTACAGATGAGTACGGTGCATTCACAGCTATTTATGGAACCCTTTTTACATCGATTGCTTCATTATTAATTGCAATTCCATTGGGCGTTGGCACTGCAATATTTATAACTGAAAATATAATTCCCGGATATATAAGAAACGTAATTGGAATAATGGTTGAGCTTTTAGCCGCTATTCCATCAGTAGTTTTAGGTCTATGGGCTGTATTTATTATGGAACCTTTTATTAGACCATTTTTGAACATAATCTACGAACTATTTGGATTTATACCATTTTTTGGCACACAACCTTTGGGCGCTGGAATGATGCCAGCAATATTAATACTTGTGGTAATGATATTACCTATAATTACATCGATTTCAAAAGATTCTCTAAATCAAGTTCCATCAAAACTTAGGCAAGCTGCCTATGGAATTGGAGCGTCAAGATGGACTACTATTTTTAAAGTTATTATTCCAGCCGCAATTTCTGGAATAACAGGAGGAGTTTTACTTGCCCTAGGAAGAGCTATGGGTGAGACAATGGCAGTAACAATGATTATTGGCAATTCAAATAACTTTAGTTGGTCAATATTTGCTCCTTCATATACAATTTCATCCATGCTTGCCAATCAATTTGGTGAAGCAGATGGAAGCCAAGTCTCCTCTCTAATGTATGCTGCATTAATCCTAATGATATTAACTTTATTGGTTAATGTATTTGCTCAGTGGATTGTTAAAAGATTAAGCTTAAAATATCAGTAAATGAATTATACTTCACAAAAATCACTAACTTATAATCCCTCTCTAACAAGAAATATTGGGAACAAAGCCTTAACAATAGCTTCTGCTCTTTTTGCCATCATTTCTGTACTTCCTTTAATATTAGTCATAAGCTATGTATTAATTAAAGGTGGTAGTTATATAAACTTAGATACCTTAATACTTGAACCCGAGCCACCAGGAGATGATCTTCTCTCAGCAGGAGGAATAGGGCCAGCAATTACTGGGACTTTTATAATGTCTGTTATTGCTTCAATCATATCAATACCTGTTGGAGTCGGAGGTGGAATATATCTTGCCGAATATTCAAAATCTGGAAAGTTTGCTAAATTTATAAGGTTTGGATCAAATGTACTTGCTGGGATTCCTTCTATAATTGCTGGTGTATTTATATACGCAATAATTGTCTCTACCAAAATACTATTTGGATCAATGTTCAGCGGTATAGCAGGCGGAATATCACTTTCAATTTTAATGATTCCAACAATAATTAAAACTACTGATGAAGCACTTAAATTAGTTCCAAATGACATGAGAAGAGCTGCATTTGGAGTTGGTGCATCAAAATTCACAATGATAACAAATATCACATTGCCAGCTGCATTTAGTTCAATTTCTACAGGTGTATTATTAGCACTCGCCAGGGCAGCAGGAGAAACAGCTCCATTAATATTTACAGCTCTTTTCTCCCGTTACTACATTACAAGTCTTGATGATCTTTTCTATGAAATGGGTTCATTATCAGTATTAATTTACAATTTCGCTCTTGAACCATATGAAGCCCAAAATCAACTAGCATGGGCAGCATCATTCATATTAGTTGTTGTACTTTTAAGTCTTAATATCCTTTCAAGATGGATAGTCACACTTGGTGCTTTTTCAAAAAACAAAGTATAATTATGATCAAAACTAAAGATAAAATAAGATAATGAATAAAAAAAATATAACATCTACATCTTCAGTCTCACTAGATAATGTATCAATAACATATGGCAATTCACTTGCAGTTAAAAATGTGTTTTGTGATATTCAAAAGAATCAAGTTACATCTTTTATTGGTCCATCAGGATGTGGTAAATCAACCGTCATTAGAGCAATCAACCGAATGAACGATTTAATAGAAGGTTGCAAATTATCAGGCAGTGTTATTTTTGAAGGGATAGATATATATGCAGAGGATATAGATCCAGTTGAAGTTAGAAGGAGAATTGGAATGGTTTTTCAACAACCCAATCCTTTTCCTAAAAGTATTTACGAAAATATTGCCTTTGGTGCAAGAGTTAATGGATATAAAGGTAATATGGATCAATTAGTAGAAGAATCTCTTAAAAAGGCAGCTGTTTGGGATGAGTGCAAGGATAAATTAAACGAAAGTGGTTATTCATTATCTGGCGGTCAACAACAAAGATTATGCATAGCAAGGACAATTGCTATTGAACCTGATGTGATACTAATGGATGAGCCATGTTCAGCACTTGACCCCTTGTCTACATTAAAAATTGAAGAGACAATTCATGAGTTAAAGAAGAATTTTACAATCATTATTGTTACGCACAATATGCAACAAGCTAATAGAGTCAGTGATTACACAGCTTTTTTCAACACAGAGAAAAAAGATAACGATTTAGGTGGAAAAATAGGATTTTTAGTTGAATTTGATAAAACAAAAAAAATGTTCAATTCGCCGAAGCAAAAATCAACTCAAGACTATATCTCTGGAAAATTTGGATAAACTTTAAAGCTTTTATATTAAAAGTAACTTTATGGGACGGAGAGAGAGGGATTCGAACCCTCGATAGGGTTGCCCCTATACAGCATTTCCAGTGCTGCGCCTTCAACCACTCGGCCACCTCTCCTTAAATTCAGCAATGAAATATCTCTCAAATGCTGAATTTAAATATATACCACAATAGAGCTCTTGTTAAAAATTTAAATGTCGAATTTATTTATTTAGTTTATTTATAATAAAGAAGGTGCTAGTAACAATTAAAGTACTAATGAGAATAAATTGATTTAAAGATAAATAGAATCATCCAATAGAAGATGATTAATATAATTAAAAAAAATTGTTATGGGTATACCCTCATGTAAAACGGCATCGTTGAATGCAGGCCTAACTAAAGATGACATTAATAAATTACTAGAAATTGCAAAGCATGCGGCTGAAAGAGGAGGAGCATCACTAATGGAAAATTATGGAAGGATTAAAACAATAAAATGTAAGGGAACAGCTGGAGATCTTGTTACTAATGCAGATATAGAATGTGAAAAAATAATTATAGATTATTTAGAAAAAGAGACTCCTAACATTTCTATTCTTGCTGAAGAAAGTGGATATAAGTTAAAAGCTGGAGAATTAAAATGGTGTATAGACCCTCTTGATGGAACAACAAACTATGCCCATGGCTATCCATTCTTTGCGACTTCAATTGGTTTAATTTGGAATAGCAATCCAATTTTGGGAGCAATATCTGTACCTTCTTTAAATGAAATTTATTATGCCTCTCCAGAGCATGGATCATTTTGTAATAGCGAAAAGTTAAATGTCACGAGCACAAATTCCTTATCTAATTCACTCTTAGTTACTGGTTTCGCATATGACAGACGAGAAATACTAGATAATAATTATGCAGAATTTTGTTGGCTAACACATCGTACCCATGGCGTCAGAAGAGGAGGAGCAGCCGCAGTAGATTTAGCATTTGTAGCATCAGGCAAAGTGGACGGTTTTTGGGAACGCGGGCTTGCGAAATGGGATATGGCAGCAGGAGTACCACTAGTTGAGATGGCAGGTGGAATAGTATCCAACTATCCTTCCGGAAATTTTGATCTAAATACCGGCAGAATTCTTGCTTGCAATCCAAAGATACAAAATGAGCTCATGAAAGAACTCGAAAAAATTAGGCCATTAACTCCTAACTCTTATGGTGGAAAATTGTCCTAATTTATGTGATCCTAAAGTAATAAAAAGATTCAAATAATGACATTGCAACCTGCCTCGGGTGCACGCGATTTAAATCCTCAGCAAGTAAGAAAGAACCATCTCATTGCATCAAAACTTTCATCTTTATATCAACTATGGGGATATGAGCGAATATCACCGCCACATATTGAACGTCTAGACACACTTATGGCAGCTGGTGGAATTTCGAACAATGAAATACTAAAAATTGTTTCCGATGAACCTCTTGGATTAAGACCTGAAATAACAGCTTCAATTGTTCGAGCAGCTTCTACTAGATTTAATGAATATGAAAGGCCACTTCGTTTCTGGTCGACAGGCACATCATTTAAATGCAATCAAAGTATTGATGGTGGTATAGATATTGAGGAATCATTCCAAAGTGGAGTAGAATTGATAGGAACTAAAGCTATTAATGCCGAGATAGAACTTCTTTCTCTACTGATTGAATCATTAAAAATAATTGAAATTGATAAGGAATATAAAATGACATTGCTAATTGGAAATACATATCTATTAGAGATGATTTTAAGCTCATTTGATTCAACCAAAATAGATCAAATAAAAAATATACTCTGCGATCTTGATTACATTGGATTGAGTAAACTAGATTTAAAAGATGAACAAAGAAAGTTTATAAAAAAGATCTTGAATATGAGAGGAAAACCAGAAAAAGTATTAACCGATCTGGAAAATATATATGGATCGAATTCTTACATTGAAAACCTAAAAGAATTGTTTACTATTATTGAGCCATTAGCTAAAGAGAAAGGTATAGAAGTGCAACTAGACCCTACATTAGGGACTAAATATAAATTATATAGTGGTTTAACCTTTTCACTCGTTTCATCATCCCCAAGTGCTCCTGTTATTATTGCTAAAGGTGGTAGATATGATGATTTGGTAAAGAAATTCAGTTCTAGCGTGCATAATAGCTTCGGAATTGGATTTAGTATTAGCATTGATAAAATCAGGGAATTAGTCTCCTCAAACGAGGAAATTAAAGGTATAAACGAAAAAGTATTAATCGCATACAAGCAAAGTGAAAGTCTATATAAAGCACTAAAACAACAAAAGGAATGGCACAAAAAGGGAATTATTTCTGTAATTTCCCATGAACCTCTAAAGACTAATGATGCAACAAATCAACTTTTGAAATCCAATAGATGCACAAAGATTGAGTGGATAGATTGATATAAATTAACTAAATATTCTCAATAATTGTCAGGGATCGAAAACTATCGAGCTGTAAACAATAATACTTTTGCTTTTAATGCCTAAATATAAATGTATCTCGCTATGATGATAAAAATTTTAATAAGTCATGCCTGTTAAAGAAGAAGGAACTATTCTAATTCACACAGAAAATATATTTCCAATAATAAAAAAAGCAGTCTACTCAGATCATGAAATATTCATTAGAGAGCTTATAAGTAACTCCGTAGATGCAATCAAGAAAAGGAAAATGGCCGCCTTTGCCGGAGATTGTGTCGCAGCTGAAGATGAAAAAATAAAAATCTCAATTGACAGAGAACATAAGACATTGACAATTAGTGACAATGGAATAGGAATGACCAGTGATGAAATAAAGAAATATATAAATCAAGTAGCTTTCTCAAGTGCAGAAGAATTTCTTGAAAAATATAAACAACCAGATGACGGTTTTATAGGTCATTTTGGACTCGGTTTCTATTCGAGTTTTATGGTTGCAGAAGAAGTTGAAATTATAACTAAATCAGCAAAGAATGATTCACAAGCTATTCAATGGAAATGTAATGGATCTCCTCAATATTCACTTGATGAATCAGATAAAAAAGAAATAGGTACTGATATAATTTTACATTTAATGGAAGAAGAAATTGAATATATTGAACCAAGCAGAATTAAAACATTAATAAAAAAATATTGTGATTTCATGCCTATTGAAATCTCACTTGAAGAAGAAGTTATCAATAAAATGAATCCACCATGGAGAGAAAGCAAACAAAACTTAAAAGACGAAGATTATATTGAACTATATAAATATCTCTATCCTTTTCAAGGCGATCCTCTTCTATGGGTTCACCTAAACACAGACTATCCATATAATCTGCAAGGTATATTATATTTTCCAAAGATAAGTGGAAGAGCCGATTGGGAAAGTGGTGAAATAAAACTATTCTGTAATCAGGTATTTGTTAGCGATTCAATTAAAGAAATTGTACCTAGATACTTATTACCTTTGAGGGGAGTAATAGATTCACCCGATATTCCCTTAAATGTAAGTAGAAGCGCATTACAATCAGACAGAAGAGTTAAATCTATCGGTAACTTTATTGCTAAGAAACTAGCCGATAAGCTTAAAACATTAAAGAAAGATGAAACCCAATTTTATGCAGATATTTGGGACTCCATATCACCCTTTATAAAAATAGGTGCTATGGAAGATGAGAAATTTGCCGAACAAGTAAAAGAGATAATTTTATATTCGACAACAAAAAACACTTCAGCAGATAAGGAAGATACTAATGAACTAATAAAATCTGGTTCAAAGACTTTCACCACCCTTGAAGATTATAAGAATAGGCTAACTGATGAGAACAAAAAGGTTTTATATTCAACTGATGAAGTCTCACAATCAACAGCACTCAACATGTGGACTTCACAAGGAAAAGAAGTTCTAAAACTTGATACTGTTATTGACACCCAATTTATTCCTTGGTTAGAAGAAAAAAATAAAGAAATAAATTTTGTTAGAGTCGATTCCGAACTTGATGAAAGTATTAAAGATGATTCGCCTGAAATTGCAGATAAAGATGGAAATACAAAGTCAGAAACACTCAAAAAGATTATTAGTTCAGCTCTAAACAACGAGAAAGTGACCGTACAAGTTCAAAGCCTTAAAGGTGAGAATTCTCCACCGTCATTAATATTATTACCAGAACAAATGAGAAGGATTAATGATATAACAGCATTAATGGAACAGAAACTTCCTGGTCTACCTGAATATCATAATTTAATCGTCAATTCAAACCATCCACTTATTAAAGGATTAATCAAGTTAAATTCCAACCCAATAGTTATTGAAGGATCGAGCAAATCAGAGGAAGGTCAATTAGCCAGTGATATCGCTATCCATGTTTATGAGATGGCTAAATTGTCAATAGGAGGTCTAGAGAATAAAGATATCGCAGCTTTTCAAACAAGGAATGCTGAGGTGTTAGGGAAATTAATGCAAAAATTCGTATAATCTCAACCTCATTTGATAGAATAAAAAAACGATTAAGTTTAAAAAATGTCTAGGGTTTGCCAACTTACAGGCACAAGAGCTAACAATGGAATGTCAGTCAGCCATTCCCATATTAGAACCAAAAAATTGCAGCAAGCAAATTTGCAGCAGCGGAGATTATGGTGGGAAGAAGAAAACAAATGGATCAATATAAGAGTAACGACAAGAGCACTAAAAACTATTCAAAAGAAAGGATTAGGAAAGTATGCCAAAACACTAGGGGTAGATCTAAACAAACTTTAAATTTGATTTGTTAATCAAATGAAAAGAAGAAAATTTATAAAATCATTTTTTTTATTTTCTAGTATTTTATTTGTTAAACCTTCAAGATTATTAGCAAGTATAAATTCCGTTAGTCTTGGTAAAAAAGCACCTGATTTTTTATTAAATGGTTTCAATAAAAATAATCCAAATCAAAAGGAATGGTCTCTTGATGATTTTTCAGGTGAATGGTTAATTTTATATTTTTATCCTAAAGATTTCTCAAGTGGCTGTACATTACAAGCCAAAGGATTTCAAGATAACCTTTCTAAGTTTAAAAAACTTAATTCCTCTGTAGTTGGAATCTCAGCTGACAATAAAGAAGAACATGAATCATTTTGTACATCCGCAAAACTTGGATATACCCTACTATCAGATACAACAGGTGAAATAAGTAAATCATATGATTCATGGTTGGATCCCTATTCAAAAAGAAATACATTTATGATCAATCCAAGGGGTATAGTTGTTTATAAATGGATAGGAGTAAGACCCATAGGGCATGCTCAAGAAGTTTTAGAAGAACTTATTAAACAAAAGAATATATATGCATGAACTTTCCTTAGGAACATGGTTTATCCACATTGCAACTCTATTTGAGTGGGTGATTGCAATAATAGTAATTGACCATATTTCATCAATATCCAATAACAAGGCATTGGGTTATTTTGCTTTGGCAATGTTGCCAAACCTTGCTAGTGCTATGGCCGCTATCACTTGGCATATATTTGACAACAGTCTTGAATTAAAAGGACTAGTTGTACTACAGGCAGCACTTACAACTTTAGGAAATATATGTCTTGCATTTGCTGCTTGGAACTTGTTTAGATCTGAGTCATCACAACCAAACCAATGAATATGTCAATCCTTAGTCTTCAGTCAATTGCAAGAATTGATCCTAGTCCATTTTTCATCCTTTCACTAATCCCTTATCTAGTATTCCTGCGTTATGCAGGAAAAACAAAAGCGATACCAAAATTATCATTTTTAGGATTTAAGTTAACGCTGTTATTTGTATTCATGACAATAGTTTTTGCAATAATCGCACAAATTTATTTTGGGGATGAATTAACAAATGTAGATGTACTGCACGGACTTGCAGAATCGTTTTTAACGATTAGCGATGCATTTGTTGTTTATGGTTTTGTTTTGATGCTCCAGTCATTGAAAACGAAAACGGAAGTAAAAAACTCTTAAGAGGTGAGTAACATTTGACGCAAAAGCATTCTTTATAGTCAATAATAGAATTATTCAATAGGGATAAAAGATGATCACAACTCTATTAGCAGCAGCTGATCCAGTGACATTTCAGTGGTCTCCAAAATGTGCCGTTGTGATGATCATTTGCAATTTACTTGCTTATGCAATTGCAAGGTCAAACATTGAAAAGCCAAACGAAGGTTTTCCAATGCCTAATTCACAATTCTATGGCGGTCTAAGTCATGGTTCTTTTGTTGCTGCAAACTGCTTAGGTCATGTTTTGGGAATAGGCTCAATTTTGGGCCTTGCTGCCAGAGGCGTTTTATAATTTAGTTTCTAAAATTCAATAGAAAAAAAGGATTATTTTTTTAATAATCCTTTTTTATTGTTTGATAATTAATTAAAATTAAATTTATTTCTAATTTGATCAGCCATCATTTCCGGAGTCAAGCCAAGTGATTCTTTGCTTTGTTGAGGAGTCGCATGATCTACTAGTTTGTCTGGTATTCCAATTCTTAATGTAGGAACAAAAATATCATTGTCATTAAAAGATTCAACGACTGCTGATCCAAAACCTCCCAATAATGTTCCTTCTTCCATTGTTACTACTTTACCTATCGTTATAGCAGCTTTATGAATAGTTTCCTCATCTAATGGTCTTATAAAGCGTGCATTAATAACAGTGCTATTGATGCCAAATTCTTTAAGTATTGCGGCTGTTTTAATAGCTGGGCAAACCATAGAACCATAGCCAATTATTAATAAATTATCCCCCTCTTCTATTATCTCAGCTTTACCAATTTCTAGAGACTCCCATCCTTCCTCCATCAACGCTGCACCTTCTCCAGAGCCTCTAGGAATTCTTAGAGCTGATGGACCATTGTGATTAATGCAAGTAACTAACATTCGCTGCAATTCGGACTCATCTTTTGGAGCCATAACAGTGAAATTGGGGACACATCTTAAATAACTAATATCATATTGCCCTTGATGAGTCGGGCCATCTGCACCAACTATGCCTGCTCTATCTAATACAAAAGTAACAGGTAAATTTTGTATTCCAATATCATGTATTAACTGATCATATGCTCGTTGCAAAAAAGTACTGTAAATCGCAACAACTGGCTTGATGCCTTCGCAAGCCATTCCACCAGCGAGAGTTACAGCATGTTGTTCAGCTATACCAACATCTATGTATTGATCAGGAATAGCTTTCTGTAAAAGATTTAAAGCAGTACCTTCAGCCATCGCTGCAGTAATGCCTACTATCTTGGTGTCTTGCTCGCAAAGCTTTACCAATGTTTGACCAAAAACTTTACTAAAACTAGGAGGTTTTGGGGTTTTAGAGGGAATAGATTTTCCTGTAGTTAAATCAAAGGAAGACTGAGCATGGTAGCCAACCTGGTCAGCCTCAGCATATGGATAACCTTTTCCTTTCGTAGTAGCGACATGGACCATTACAGGTCCTCCAACCTTATGAGCAGCATTAAATGTCCTAGTCAATTCAGCAATATCATGTCCATCTACAGGGCCCATGTAAGTGAACCCCAATTCCTCAAAAACTGCTCCAACTTTAGGAACTGCAAGACGTCTAACACTCCCAGTAAGAGATTTAAATTCCTCTTGGATGGCATCTCCCATAAATGGAAGATTTTTGACACTTTCTTGAACACTATCCGAAATGAATTGAACAGGTGGACTATGACGCATGCGATTCAAATAAGTCGACAATGCACCAACAGGCGGAGAAATTGACATGTCATTGTCATTTAAAACAACCAAAAGTGGTGTTTTTGGTAAGTGTCCAGCATGATTTATGGCCTCTAAAGCCATACCACCAGTTAAAGCACCATCACCAATAACTGCTACACATTTATAATCTTCACCTTTTCGATCTCTAGCAATAGCCATACCAAGAGCAGCTGAAATGGAGGTACTCGCATGCCCTGCTCCAAAATGATCAAATTTACTTTCTGTTCTTTTTAGATAACCAGCTACTCCTTTTTGCTGTCTAAGCGAATCAAATCGCTCATATCTTCCAGTAAGTAACTTATGTGGATAAGCTTGATGTCCAACATCCCAAATAACCTTATCAACATCTAGATCTAAAGTCTGATAGAGAGCAATTGTTAACTCAACAACACCAAGACCTGGACCTAAGTGCCCACCACTAGTAGAAACAACTTGAAGATGCCTTTCTCTTATTTGGCAAGCAACATCTTCCAATTCACTAATGGCCAAGCCATGGAGCTCATTCGGATGACTTAACTGGCTCAGACGCATATAACTCTGAGATTGAATCCCTCCAATCTACGAGGTCTACCCTACATTTTGATAAAACTTGCACAAGAACAAATGGAATGTAGAAAATACATAAACCAAAAATCGGTGAAAAACTAGATATGGAGGACTATCTACAAAAAATACTAAGAGCTCGTGTTTATGACGTTGCCGAAGAAACCCCATTAGAAAGGGCAAAAAACTTAAGTAAAAAATTCAAAAATCATATTTTCCTTAAGAGAGAAGACCTTCAACCTGTCTTTTCATTCAAGTTAAGAGGTGCATTTAATCGCATGGTTCAGCTAACAAAGGAAGAGCTTAATAAAGGAGTGATTGCATCAAGCGCTGGGAACCATGCACAGGGAGTTGCTTTAAGTGCATCCTTTCTTAAATGCAAAGCAGTGATTGTAATGCCTCTTACAACTCCCATAATGAAAGTAAGAGCAGTGGAATCACACAAAGCAGAAGTTATTCTTTTCGGTGAAACATATGATGAATGCTACGAAAAAGCACTAGAAATTTCAAAAAAAGAAAATCTAACTTTTATCCATCCATTTGATGACCCTGAAGTTATAGCGGGACAAGGCACGATAGGTCTAGAGATACTTAGACAGAGTCATAAACAACCTGACGCTATTTACATCGCTGTGGGAGGAGGAGGACTTATTGCAGGAGTAAGTGCATACGTAAAATCAATATGGCCAGATACAAAAATAATTGGTGTTGAACCTGAAGATGCCTGCGCAATGACACTTTCTATAAAAGCCAACAAGCCAGTTGAGCTTGAAAGTGTTGGCCTTTTTGCAGACGGTGTAGCGGTAAGAAAGGTAGGAGAAAAGACGTTCTCGATTTGTAAAAAGAATATTGATGAAATGGTTACGGTAAATACTGACGAAATCTGTGCAGCCATAAAGGACGTTTTCGAGGATACACGATCGATTCTTGAACCAGCAGGTGCATTGTCCATTGCTGGTTTAAAGAAACATGTAGTTAATAATCAGTTAAAAAATAACAACCTAGTAGCAATAGCTTGTGGTGCAAATATGAATTTTGAACGCCTAAGGTTTGTAGCAGAAAGGGCTGAATTAGGAGAAGAAAAAGAAGCAATGATTGCTGTAGGAATTCCCGAAAAAGCAGGTAGTTTAAAACTTTTATGCGAAACACTTGGGTCTCGAAGTTTAACTGAATTTAGTTACAGAATGTCAGAAGGAAAAACAGCTCAAATATTTATGGGTGTAGAAGTTTCAAATATTGATGATAGGGAATTACTAATCGCCGAGATCAAAAGGAAGGGTTTTGATTGTCATGATTTAAGTAATGATGAATTATCTAAGGTACATCTAAGACACATGGTAGGAGGAAGACTCCCCAGATCAATCAGCGAAATATCTAAAGGAGAATACCGAGAATTGCTTTACAGATTTGAATTTCCAGAAAGACCAGGAGCCTTAATGAGGTTTGTTAACTCTATGAGACCAGAATGGACAATAAGCATTTTTCATTATCGAAATCATGGTGCAGACACTGGGAGAATAGTAATAGGAGTACTAGTAAAAGATTCCGATATTCCAGCTTGGAATGAATTTGTTCATAAAGTAGGTTACAAAAACTGGAAAGAAACAGATAATCCCGCTTATAAATTATTTTTAGGTGCACAGATTAATTAGACACGGTAATTTTGGATATCAAAAAAAATAAATTCAACAAGAAGAATCATGAATGAGACCAGACAAATCTCATTACCGGCGAGGATTGAGGCAATCCTTTATCTCAAAGGAAGACCTACATCGTCAAAAGAAATGGCTGATCTACTTGATAAAGATATTAATGAAGTTGAAAATGCACTTTGGGAGCTAAAAGCAGGGTATGCTCAACGCGATACTGCTCTAGAAATAAATGAAAGTAAAAATTATTACAGCTTAGAACTAAGACAAGGACTAGGTGAGTTAGTGCAAGATTTATTGCCAGCAGATTTATCAATCGCAACACTCAGAACCCTTGCAACAGTTGCATTAAAAAAGAAAATACTTCAATCCGAATTAGTTGATTTAAGAGGGTCAGGGGCATACGACCACATAAAAGAACTTGTTGAAAAAAATTTTGTAGAGAGAAGAAGACAAAAGGATGGACGATCATTCTGGTTAACACTTTCGGAAAAATTTCATCAAACTTTTTCTGTATTACCTGAACCAGATCAAACAGAAGATAAAAATGCGGCATAATATATTTATAAATTTTCTGACTAATGGGTTACGAAATTATTCCTACAATTTTGCTTGTACTTCTAAAAACACTTGGAATTTATTCAACAATCTTGATTATTAGGGTCTTGCTGACTTGGTTCCCTAATCTTGATATGAGTAACCCAATACTTTTAAACTTATGTGCTATTACTGATCCATACTTAAATTTTTTCAGAGGAATAATCCCTCCATTAGGTGGTTTAGATTTGTCCCCTATATTAGCTTTTGTAGTTATTAGAGTTGTTCAAGGAATACTTGGCAACGCAGCTGCATTGGCCATGGGAGGATTTCAGATGTATGGATAATTAATCTTAAGATTAACGATCATCCCCGCTTCCTTGAATTTTTCCTCTATTTTTTCGGCTAGCAAGCTTTTGCAAATTTGCATTAGCAACTTCCTCTAATTCGTAGCCTAATTCGGTAGAAAGCTGTGAGATGTACCAAAGAACATCACCAAGTTCAAATTTAATTGCATCCTTACTATCTTTATCAAATACACCCTTTTTGTCTCTTAGAATTTTTTTGACTTTGTCAGCAACTTCCCCTGCTTCACCAACAAGACCTAGTGTTGGATAAACAGCATTGCTACCAACATTAGGATAAAGAGCAGTCTTTCGAGATTCCCTTTGATAATGATTTAATTCCATGTTTATTTTATTGAAAAAACAAAGTTGACAATTCAATCACAATCAGATGTTAGTTTTTTGTTATCACAAGTCCACTAAATGACAATACTCGATCTCGCTAGAAGGACCAAAATTGTTGCCACGATAGGCCCCGCAACTGAGAGTGCGAGCCAAATAACTAAATTAGTCGAAGCTGGCGCTACAACGTTCCGTCTAAACTTTAGTCATGGGGACCATGATGAACATGCTCAAAGAATAAAAACAATTAGACAAGTTTCAGAAGAACTTGGAATTCATATAGGAATACTTCAAGATCTACAAGGACCAAAAATTAGATTAGGTAGATTTAAGAATGGTCCTGTTAATGTTAAAAATGGAGATAAATTTGTTCTTACATCAAAGACTATTGACTGTAACAAGGATCAAGCAAATGTTACTTATAAGAAATTAGCCGAAGAAGTTACAGTTGGAAATAGAATTTTATTGGACGACGGAAGAGTAGAAATGAAAGTAGAAGAAGTTGATGTGAAAGAGCAAAGATTAATTTGCTCTATAACTGTAGGTGGAGTTCTTTCTAATAACAAAGGCGTAAATTTTCCTGACGTTCAATTATCAATTAGGGCCTTAACAGATAAAGATAAAAAAGATCTAGAATTTGGATTAAAACAAGGAGTTGATTGGGTCGCTCTTAGTTTTGTAAGAAATCCATCAGATTTAATAGAGATAAAAGATTTAATTAGAAATCATGGTTTTGATACTCCAGTAGTAGCAAAGATAGAAAAATTCGAAGCAATTGATCAAATCGATTCTGTTTTAAAACTTTGTGATGGAGTCATGGTGGCAAGGGGAGATCTTGGTGTAGAAATGCCTGCAGAAGAAGTTCCATTGTTACAAAAACAACTCATCAAAAAAGCAAACAGCCTTGGAATACCAATTATCACTGCCACACAAATGCTTGATTCAATGGCCTCAAGTCCCAGGCCTACTCGAGCTGAAGTTAGTGATGTAGCAAATGCGATCCTAGATGGCACAGATGCGGTAATGCTCTCAAATGAGACTGCTGTAGGCGATTACCCAATTGAGGCAGTCGCAACTATGGCCACAATTGCAAAAAGAATTGAAAGAGATTATCCACAAAGGGCCTTAGAAAGTCATCTTCCAAGCACAATACCTAATGCAATAAGTGCAGCTGTTAGTAGCATTGCTAGACAGATAAACGCTGCGGCGATAATTCCACTTACAAAAAGTGGTGCGACTGCAAAAAACGTGAGTAAATTTAGACCCGCAACCCCAGTTTTAGCGGTAACCAATGAAAAGAGTGTTGCTAGCACTCTTCAACTTGTTTGGGGTGTCACTCCACTCCTAATTGAGAATCAAACAAGTACATCAAAAACATTTGATGATGCAATGAATATGGCCAAAAAAATGAAAATACTTAAACAAGGAGATCTGGTTGTTGAAACAGCAGGTACCTTAACTGGCGTAAGCGGTTCAACTGATTTAGTTAAAGTAGGGATAGTTAGCTCGGAAGAAGAGCCTAAAAACTCTTTTATTTAATACATATGAAAAGAAAACTCCCGTTAGCTGAAACCTCGGGAATGGCAATTAAGAATCTTAAATCTAATAAATTTAGAAGCCTATTAACAATGCTAGGAATAGTTATTGGTAATGCCTCGGTAATAACACTTGTAGGAGTAGGAAGAGGTGCTCAAAACCTTGCGGAAAATCAATTAAGCAATCTAGGTGCAAACGTATTATTTGTTGTACCTGGAAATAATGACACCAGAAGAAGAGGAGTTGCTTTTCCTAGAAATCTAGTTCTTAAAGATGCAATAGCAATAGAGAAACAAGTCCCAACTGTAAAAAGAGTTGCACCTCAAATTTCATCAAGTGAAGTCATTCAAGCAGGATCTAAAAGCACTAGTAGCTCAATTTCAGGAGTGACTAGAGATTTTTTAATTGTAAGAAGCTTCGAAATAGCTAAAGGTCGTTTTATAAATGATCAAGATTCAAAAGGAGCTAAAAATGTTGTAGTTATAGGACCTGATCTTGAGGCAAAGCTTTTTAATGAAAGAAATAGTTTAGGAGAGAGAATAAGGATTAAAGACCAGTCTTTTGAAATTGTGGGAGTAATGAAACCTAAGGGAGCTGTATTTGGAAATAATCAAGATAAAAATGCATATATCCCGCTATCAACAATGGTTAGCCGCATTACTGGAAAGGATCCTACATATGGAATAAGTCTTAGTTTTATAAGCGTTGAAGCAATAAATGAAAATTCAACAAAAGCTGCTAAATTCCAAATAACTAATTTATTGCGACAACGACATAAAATAATTAGAGATGATGATTTCGCTGTTAGATCTCAAAAAGATGCCTTGCAAATAGTATCAAGTATTACAGGTGGACTAACACTAATGTTAGCGGCAATAGGCGGCATATCATTACTTGTTGGAGGAATAGGCATTATGAATATAATGTTGGTATCTGTAAGTGAAAGGACTGAAGAAATAGGCCTTAGGAAGGCACTAGGAGCTAGGAGACTTGATATTTCAACACAATTTCTAATTGAATCATTAATCCTCTCTAGCCTAGGTGGAATTGCTGGTACTGGCTTAGGACTTACAACTGTAAAAATTGTTTCTTTTCTAACACCACTACCCGCAACAATTGGTTTAGGAACAGTATTTATAACAGTAATGATTTCAGGTACAATAGGCTTAACCTTTGGCGTATTACCAGCAAAAAGAGCTGCAAAACTAGATCCAATTACCGCACTTAGAAGTCTATAAATAGTTAATTTAAAATAGTTAAATTAGATTATAAATTAAATTTTTTTGAATATTTTTTCTCACTATTTTTAAGGAACTGTTGAAATCATTCAACAGAAAGGGGCATTACCCCATTAGAATCTGTCGAAAAGTTCTAAAAATTCATGGATAAGAAATGGAAAGTTATAGCTCTTTGGGTACTTCCAATAACAATAGTAATTTTAATTACTTGGCAAATACTTGGCTCAGCAACCAATACTCAAATTAATCAAACAAATTCTTCTAACGCATCAAGAAATGCACCAGTAGCCAGAATTAGCTACGGAAGGTTCCTCGATTATGTAAAAGCAGGGAGGGTCACTTCTGTTGATATTTACGAAGGAGGTAGAAATGCAATAGTCGAATCAATCGATCCTGAAATTGATAATAGAGTTCAAAGATTACGAGTTGACCTGCCAGGATTAGCTCCTGAATTAGTTTCTTCCCTCAAAGATGAAGGAATAAGTTTTGATATTCATCCACCGAAAACAGCTCCAGCAGGTTTAGGAATACTTGGCAATCTCCTCTTCCCATTAATACTCATTGGTGGATTGATTCTTCTTTCAAGGAGATCTAATTCAATGCCAGGTGGGCCAGGTCAAGCAATGCAATTTGGTAAAACCAAGGCAAGATTTGCTATGGAAGCAGAAACAGGTGTCAAATTTGATGATGTAGCTGGAGTAAATGAAGCCAAACAAGATTTGGAAGAAGTAGTTACTTTCTTAAAACAACCAGAGAGATTTACTTCTGTTGGAGCTCAAATTCCAAGAGGTGTATTGCTTGTTGGCCCTCCCGGAACAGGAAAAACCCTTTTAGCAAAGGCGATTGCTGGAGAAGCTGGTGTTCCATTTTTTTCCCTCTCAGGATCAGAATTTGTTGAAATGTTTGTTGGTGTGGGAGCAAGCAGAGTAAGAGATTTATTTAAAAGAGCAAAAGAAAATAATCCTTGCTTAATCTTCATCGATGAAATTGATGCAGTTGGTAGGCAGAGGGGCGCAGGTATAGGTGGGGGAAATGATGAAAGAGAACAAACACTTAATCAACTACTAACTGAAATGGATGGTTTTGAAGGAAACAGTGGAATTATTATCATTGCAGCAACTAACAGACCAGATGTACTTGATTCTGCATTGATGAGACCAGGAAGGTTTGATAGACAAGTAACTGTTGATGCACCAGATATTTCTGGAAGATTATCAATACTTAAAGTTCATTCCAGAAATAAAAAATTAGAAAAGGATTTAACTTTAGAAAGTATTGCCAGAAGAACTCCAGGTTTTACAGGTGCCGATCTTGCAAATTTGCTTAATGAAGCAGCAATACTTACAGCAAGAAGAAGAAAGGACCAAATAGGACTATCTGAAATTGATGATGCAGTTGATCGCATAATCGCAGGAATGGAAGGCCAACCTCTTGTCGATGGAAGGAGCAAACGACTTATTGCTTATCATGAAGTTGGTCATGCATTAATAGGATCTTTAGTAAAAGATCATGATCCAGTACAAAAAGTTACTGTTATTCCTAGGGGACAAGCAAAAGGCCTGACATGGTTCTCCCCAGATGACGATCAAACATTAATAAGCAGGGCACAATTAAAAGCAAGAATAATGGGAGCATTAGGAGGAAGAGCTGCTGAAGATATTATTTTCGGAAGGGAAGAGGTAACAACTGGTGCAGGTGGTGATGTGCAACAAGTTGCATCAATGGCACGTCAAATGGTAACCCGATTTGGAATGAGTAGTCTCGGACCAGTTTCTTTAGAAGGTGACAGTCAAGAAGTTTTTGTTGGTAGAAGTTTAATGAATACTTCAGACATATCAGACGAAATTTCCAAACAAATTGATGAGCAAGTTAGAAAGATTGTTAAACAGTGCTATAAAGAAACACTTGAATTAGTTTCAAATAATAGAACTGCCATGGATAAATTAGTTGAAATTTTAATTGAAAAAGAAACAATGGATGGAGAAGAATTTTGCAAAATTCTCTCTGAATTTACAGTCATTCCTGAAAAGGATAGATTTATTCCTGTTCTGCAAGATCCAAAATAACACTTAATTCTAAACTGAGTTTATTGGCCTTTTATTAAAAACGTTATCAATAATTCCATAGTCAACAGCTTCCGAAGGAGACATATAAAAATCTCGATCAGTATCCTCTCTTATTCTTTCAATAGGTTGACCAGTTCTGTCAGATAATTCTTGATTTAATTTGTCCTTAATAAAAAGAATTTCATCAGCTTGGATTCTGATATCACTCGCCTGACCTCTAGCACCACCAAGTGGTTGATGAATCATGATCCTGGAATGAAGCAAGCTACTTCTTTTTCCCTTCGCTCCAGAACAAAGCAAAAAAGCACCCATACTCGCTGCGAGGCCAACGCATACGGTATGTATATCTGGCTTTACATGCTGCATTGTGTCAAATATACCAAGACCGTCATAAACAGATCCACCAGGTGAGTTGATATAGAGAAAAATATCTTTATCTGGATCATCTGCTTCTAGAAAAAGGAGTTGCGCAACAATCCTATTTGCAGAATCACTCGTTACTGGTTCACCCAGAAAAACAATTCTTTCCCTTAAAAGCCTGGAGTAAATGTCAAAGGCTCTTTCTCCTCTTCCAGATTCTTCAATAACTATTGGAATCATTAAACGATGTGGGATGGTCGGTTTTCATGATCCTAGCTAAGTCACGAGGTAAGCTAAGGTCTCTTAAGAATTATCTAGGTTTGGCATTGAGCGTTAGAGCAACAATTTCAGACAGTAAATCTGATTTCCATAAGGAATTTCCTTACGTCATTCCTCCTATTTATAGAAAACTTGCGGATGAACTGCTTGTAGAATTACATTTATTAAGTCATCAAAAAAATTTTAATAATAATAAGTTATTTGCTACTGGTTTAAAAGAAATATTCAATAAATTCACAAGCGGATATAAACCAACTGAACATATTGAAGAACTTTTTAATGCAATATGTAATTGCAATGGATTCAATCCTACTGAAATAAGTAAAATGTCAGAAGAATTAATTAGGGAAGCTAATTTATTAGAAAAAGAGAATCTAAGTAAATTTCTATCCAAACTTGAAAACTATACGAAAGAGTCAGACTATTATAGTCGTATCAATGCTATTGGAATATACAAATTAGCAACAGAGTTATCATATTGCAAAGATATAAATGCAGAAGAACTAAATAATGAAATAATAAACATAACAGATTCATTAGGATATCAATACTCAAGAGTCGAGAAAGATATAAGTATGTATAAATCTAATATAGAGAAAATGAAACAAGCATTAGAAATTATTGCACTAAACTTATCTTCAAATAAAAAATAATTATTTGCTACTTTCTTTTTTTATCTTTCCAATCAATATAACTTATATATATCACACCAATTGTGATAAAAGACAAAAGCAAAATTGATAAAAAAGATAGAAAGCTATAGAGGTTAAATTCTATAGACATAACAAACCCTAAATATCAATAGATCCATCTCCATTTCTCCCCCATACAACCATTGCAATTGAAAATGTGAAAATTGCTGCCAATGAAGCCCAACCTAAAGAAAAGATCATTACATTAATTATTTTCCCAAATTATAACTTATTAAAAAGGTATAAATTGTTTCATTGATAAGAGAGATGAGAGAAATTGAAACCGAATCAACAAAACACAAAACATAAGAATCATGGGAAGACTAGTTCAAAACCACAGCACACACATAGAAGGTCTAATTAAATGGTTAAAGAGGATAGCAGAATACCAAGAAATAAAGACAATTACTCCGGCCTCTCTCTATAAAACTAACGGCAGAGGGGAAAAACTAATACTAAAAATAACTGTTGAGACGATTGATGGTTTTAAGCTGCTAGCGAGGAAAGGTAAGCTTGTACAAGAAGTTTTTGTTGTTACTAGCCTAAATAAAACGGAAATAAAACAAATAATTCAACAAACTAATCCATTCTCTTCTCGGAGAAAGGGAGGGCACTAGATGACTGGTCCTTAATATAGGAACTGCTATTTTGCTTAGAAACAGATTCTGAAAGATCTCTTATAATGTCTTCTTTAATCATATTCATTGCTGAATCAATCTCAAATAGATTATCTGTCATAATGATTTATAAATAATTTTAATATTAATCATTATTATTGAAATAACTAAATAATTAATAAAATAAACAGAATTATATAAAGCTAAAAAAATTATAAGAATCTAATTAGAATAAATCGATCAAGTAAAAGCTTATTAAGATAAAATTCAGAAAGAACTCAAAGTAAAAATATAAATCTAAACTTCATATTCACCTTTAAATTTATCTAAGTTCGACAAATAAAGCTCATAAAGATTAGTAGTTTCATCATTAAAACCTACTTCTTTATACATTTGATCAAGCGACATATAAGCTGACATTACGGGTAAAAAAGCTGTTTTATATTCTTCTTGTATATCTTCTTCGTCGATATCGTGAATTATGGCTGTAATTAGTTCAATCTCTTTCTTAGCTAATGAAATGTTCTTTTCTAATTCAGGGCTAAGCTTCCGTCGTCTTTTTGCCATTGAATACATTCTATCCTCAAAAATAATACACTATCTTTAATCTAAAAATCAATCAGAGGAGGAAGGGAATCTAAAAACCACAAGAATAAGAGTAAATACTCATATACCAAACATATGAGTGTTCCATTTTTATAAATATGGGATATATTTTAGTTGGTACAATAAGGATGTGATAACAACCCAAAAGAATGTTTATCGAGGGCCATCAAATCTAACTATCACCATGAAAAGTAATTCAGATAAAAATCAAACAAATCTTCCATGGTGGGTTGAACTTTTATTTGTTCAAATTGGATTACCTGATGCATGGCTTTCTAAATATCTAAGAAAGAAAAAAGAAACATTGATATTTATTGATGAAAATAAAAAATATATAGCATATTCTATAATCTTAATTGCAGGAATATTATACATATACCCAATAGTAAGGTATACATCTTCAAGTGCATC